>NZ_JBFUFF010000002.1:0-261074 GCF_056403555.1 Rhizobium sp. P2_G2 | reverse complement strand
AGAGGGGGGTAGCCCCGGCCGAAAACTCCCGAAAAAGAATCCCCCACCACCCCGTTGCGCTTTCCCGGACATGCGGTTATAAGCGCGCGTCCGAACGGTCCGGCAGGGCATGCCGTGGCCGTTCTTATGCTTGAAGCAGGCCTCATCAGCCAGGCTTCTCAATAACCAGAACAATGGAGTAGCAAAATGCCCAAGATGAAGACGAAGTCGGCGGCCAAGAAGCGGTTCAAGATCACCGCCACTGGCAAGGTGCTCTCGGCTGCCGCCGGCAAGCGCCACGGCATGATCAAGCGTTCCAACAAGTTCATTCGCGACGCGCGCGGCACCATGGTGCTCGCCGAGCCCGATGGCAAGAAGGTCATCAAGAACTATCTGCCGAACGGTCTCTGAGACTAGCGGTATCTGTTGTTTACGTAAGGAGATCATGACATGGCACGTGTAAAAAGAGGCGTTACCGCCCACGCCAAGCATAAGAAGGTTTTGAAGGCAGCCCGTGGATTCTACGGCCGCCGCAAGAACACGATCCGCACCGCAAAGGCTGCCGTCGATCGCTCGATGCAGTATGCGACGCGCGACCGCAAGGTCAAGAAGCGCAATTTCCGCGCTCTCTGGATTCAGCGCATCAATGCCGCCGTCCGCGAGCATGGCCTGACCTATGGCCGCTTCATCGACGGCCTGACCAAGGCCGGCATCGAAGTCGACCGCAAGGTTCTGTCCAACATGGCGATCACCGAAGCCGAGGCTTTCGGCGCGCTCGTCGCTGCTTCCAAGAAGGCGCTCGGCTACCTCAAGGACGCCGGCACCACCAATGAGTTTGAAAGCGTGGTCAAGTAAGCCAGCGCTTCCCTCTCACTTGCACTTTTGGGAAACCCGCGCTGGCAGGCTAGCGCGGGTTTTTTCTTGACTATCCGTCCGCATTTCCTCCGCAAAATACGAGCGCAGCATGTCCGATCTCGACCAGTTGAAACAGACCCTCCTCGCGGAAATCGCCACTGCTGCCGATGAAGCGGCGATCGAAAATGTCCGCATCAATGCTCTCGGCAAGAAGGGCTCGATCTCCGAGCTCCTGAAGACGCTGGGCACGATGAGCCCGGAAGAGCGCCAGACCCGCGGCGCCGCCATCAACGTCCTGAAGAACGAAGTGACCGCCGAGATCGCCACCCGCAAGGCCGACCTCAAGGACCAGGCGATCAATGAACGGCTGAAGCGCGAGACGCTGGACGTGACGCTGCCCGTCCGCAATTCGCCGGCCGAGCGCGGCCGCATCCATCCGATCACCCAGATCATCGACGAGATCACCGCCATTTTCGGCGATATGGGTTTCTCGATCGCCGAGGGTCCGGATATCGAGACCGATTATTATAACTTCACCGCGCTGAATTTCCCCGAAGGCCACCCGGCGCGCGAAATGCATGACACCTTTTTCCTGCCGCCGGACGCCAACGGCGAGCGCCGCGTGCTGCGCACCCACACCTCGCCGGTGCAGATCCGCACCATGGAAACGCAGAAGCCGCCGATCCGCATCATCATCCCCGGCAAGACCTACCGGCAGGATTCCGACGCCACCCATTCGCCGATGTTCCATCAGGTCGAGGGCCTGGTGATCGACAAGACGGCCAATGTCGCCAATATGCGCTGGGTGCTGGAAGAGTTCTGCAAAGCCTTCTTCGAAGTGCCTTCTGTCAACATGCGCTTCCGCCCGTCCTTCTTCCCCTTCACCGAACCGTCGGTCGAGGTCGACATCCAGTGCGACCGCTCCGGCGACGTGATCAAGTTCGGCGAAGGCACCGACTGGATGGAGATCCTGGGCTGCGGCATGGTGCATCCCAATGTGCTGCGCGCCGGCGGGCTCGATCCGGATGAATATCAGGGCTTTGCCTGGGGCATGGGCCTCGACCGCATCGCCATGTTGAAATACGGCATGCCCGACCTGCGCGACTTCTTCAATGCCGATGTCCGCTGGATGACCCATTACGGCTTCCGCCCGCTCGACCTGCCGACGCTGTTCGGCGGTTTGAGCGCATGACGAGCCTTCACACAGGCAACTGCCGATGTGGTGCGGTGCGTTTTGAGGCGCGCGCCGAGCCGTTCCATGTCAGCTATTGTCACTGTGTTGATTGCCGCAAGGCAAGCGGTGCCCCGCTCTCGGCCTTCGTCGGCTTCAAGGCGGAAGCATCCACCTTTACCGGCACCAAGGCCGACTATGTGAACGGCACGGTGACGCGCCACTTCTGCCCGGTCTGCGGCACGCCACTTGCCTATCTGGACGCCCGCCTGCCCGACGACATCTACCTGACCCTCGGCGCCATGGATCATCAGGAACGCTATGTTCCAACCCTCCATGCCTGGGTCGGCCAGAAACTGCCCTATTTTCATATTGGTGACGGCTTGCCGCAGTTGGAACGGACGAGCGTGCCGCGACCCGATGGAGCACACGAATGAAGTTCACACTCTCCTGGTTGAAGGACCATCTCGAAACCGACGCCACGCTCGATCAGATCTGCGAGCGGCTGACGCTGATCGGTCTGGAAGTCGAAGGCGTCGATGACAAGGCGGCTTTCAAGCCCTTCATCATCGCCAAGGTTCTGACCGCGGAAAAGCATCCCCAGGCCGACAAGCTGAAGGTTCTGTCGGTCGACACCGGCACTGGTGCTCCGGTGCAGGTCGTCTGCGGCGCGCCGAATGCGCGGGCCGGCCTGGTCGGCGCCTTTGCTGCGCCCGGCATGCATATTCCCGGCCTCGACGTGACGCTCGGCATCTCGGCCATCCGCGGTGTCGAAAGCCGCGGCATGATGTGCTCGGAAAAGGAACTGGAGATTTCCGACGACCACAACGGCATCATCGACCTGCCGGCCGATGCACCGGTCGGCACGTCCTTTGCCGCCTATTATGGCATCGACGATCCGGTGATCGAGATCAACCTGACGCCGAACCGTCCGGACTGCACCAGCATCCACGGCATCGCCCGCGATCTCGCTGCCTCCGGCCTCGGCACGCTGAAGACGCGCGCCGCTCCGAGCTTCAAGGTCGAAGGCGAGACGCCGGTCAAGGTCAAGCTCGATTTCAGCGATGAGGACAAGGGGCTCTGCCCCGGCTTCGCGCTCCGCCTCGTGCGCGGCGTCAAGAACGGCCCGAGCCCCGCCTGGATGCAGAAGCAGTTGCGCGCCATCGGCCAGCGGCCGATCAATGCGCTGGTCGACATCACCAATTATATGACCTTCGACCAGGGTCGGCCGCTGCATGTCTTCGATGCCGCCAAGGTCAAGGGTAGTCTGACTGTGCGCCGCGCCAAGGAAGGCGAAAAAGTGCTGGCGCTTGATATGCGCGAATATGTTCTTTCGCCGGCTAATGTTGTCATTGCCGACGAAAATGGCGTTGAATCGATCGGCGGCATCATGGGTGGCGAGCATTCCGGCTGCGACGAGAACACAGTCGATGTCCTGATCGAATCGGCGCTCTGGGACCCGCTCAACATTGCCCGTACCGGCCGCTCGCTCGGCATCATCACCGATGCCCGTTATCGTTTCGAACGTGGCGTCGACCCGGAATATATGGTGCCCGGCCTCGAACGCGCCACCGAACTGGTGCTCGAACTCTGCGGCGGCTTGGCCGCGAAGACAGATGTCGTCGGCTATGAAGGCCACAAGGCCAAGGAAGTCACCTTCCCGCTTTCCGAAGTCAAGCGCCTGACCGGCCTCGACGCGCCGAAGGCCGAAAGCCTCGACATCCTCAACCGCCTCGGCTTCCGCACCGAAGGTTCAGGCGATACGGTCAAGGCTTTCGTCCCCTCCTGGCGCCCGGATGTCGACGGCAAGGCCGATCTGGTTGAGGAAGTCATGCGTATCCATGGCATCAACGAGATCAGGCCGCAGCCCCTGCCGCGGCTTGGCGACGTCAACGGCCGCATCCTCACGACCCTGCAGATCCGCACCCGCCTTGCCAAGCGCGCGCTGGCCTCGCGCGGCATGCTGGAAGCCGTCACCTGGTCGTTCATCCCGACCGAGCACGCTGTCCTGTTCGGCGGCGGTGCCGCCAATCTGAAGCTCGAAAACCCGATCGCTGCCGACATGTCCGACATGCGGCCGTCGCTGCTGCCCGGCCTGCTCGCCGCAGCCCAGCGCAATGCCGACAAGGGTCATGGCGACGTGGCGATCTTCGAAGTCTCCGGCACCTATGAGAACGACACGCCGGACGGCCAGCGCCGCATCGCCGGCGGCATCCGTCGTGGCACGGCGAGCCTGAACGGTGCCGGCCGCCTCTGGTCCAACAAGGACAAGGGCGGCGGCAAGCCGGTCGACGTCTATGACGCCAAGGCCGATGCACTGGCCGTGCTCGAAGCCTGCGGCTTCCCGGTTGCCAACCTGCAGATCGAGCAGGGCGGCCCGGCCTGGTATCATCCCGGCCGCTCCGGCACGATCAAGATGGGTCCGAAACTGGTGATCGGTCACTTCGGCGAATTCCATCCGAAGACGCTCGAAGCGCTGGACGTTTCCGGCGCACTCGCCGGCTTCGAAATCGTCATCGACAAATTGCCGGAGCCGAAGAAGAAGGCCACCCGCACCAAGCCGGTGCTGGAACTTTCGCCGTTCCAGGCCGTCAAGCGCGACTTCGCCTTCGTCGTCGACAGAAGCGTTGAAGCCGGTGCGATCATCAAGGCCGCCGGCAGCGCCGACCGCAAGCTGATCACCGGCGTCACCATCTTCGACGTGTTCGAAGGCGGCTCGCTGGGTGAGGGTAAGAAGTCGGTAGCGATCGAAGTGTCGATCCAGCCGGCCGATCGCACGCTGACGGATGAGGATTTCGAGGCACTGACCGGCCGGATCGTGTCGAATGTCGAGAAATCGACCGGCGGCGCGCTGCGCGGCTAGTTCTTCCGGTTTTCCGGCTGCTTGAGATGGCGCTGGTCATAGGCGACGCTTCGATGTGCGACGCTTATGACCGGCACGAAGCCTTTCATATTGCCGCAATGGGGAGCCAGCTTTTGGCGTAGATCACCGAGTGCTTCCCGGATGCCGTTCAATCCTCAAGGCCCAGTTCCTTCCAGACATCCTCGTTCGAGAGGGTCTTGAAAGGTTTTGCGCTACGGTCCTTCACGACGTAAAAATCTTCGAGCTCTTCCAGCTTTTCGATGATCGCCTGACGAAAAAGCTCGCTTTGATTGAGGCCATGAGCCTTGGCCAGATCATTCCAGCGGCGTTTCGTTTCATCGTCTATGCGGATGCTAACCGTCGCCATGAAATGATCCTCGTACAATATATGTTGCACGTAGCGGACGTCGTTGAATTCAAGTTAGGCTGTGGCGACATGCAAAAGCGGCTTCCGGGAGGAGCAACCTCCCTCCGGAAGCCACCGCGCCCTGCGAAAACCTCACATCATGTCGTGCTCGTGGACGAGCACGAAATCGTGGGCGTGCAGCATCGGCTTGTGGTCGAAGGTCGCAAGCAGGTGTTGCTTGTCCGGGCCGTTGCCATCGTCGTCATAATAGAGGTGGCCGGTGGTCGGGTCGTAATTCAGATAGTCATCGCTATCGAGCGACATCGGCCCGATATAGAATTCGCCGGACATGAAATGGCCGTTCTTGAACGCCGTGAACACGGTGGGATCGATGCCGATCTTGTCGCCGTGCTTGAAGTCGGTGATGTGGTCGGTGTCGCCCTTGCCGAATTCCGTGAACACGAACGTGTCGTTGCCGGGGCCGCCGGTCAGGACATCGTGACCATGGCCACCATAGATCTCGTCGTCGCCGCCCATGCCGTTGATGACGTCGCCATGATCGGTTCCGTCGATGTCGCCGCTTTTGCTGCCATTGGTGATGGTTTTCGCCATTGCTCTGCCTCCCGCTCGAATGGTGAGGAGAGAATGCAACCGTTCACCGGAAAACACACACCACAACCCGGTGATATCGGCTCAACTTGTTGTGACGCCGCCGTGAACCGCCGTCAGCGCACCCGCATCCGGTAGCGCACATGCCCGTCCGGCATGACATAGCTGTCATAGAGTTTTCGCGCCCGGACATTGCCTTCATTCGTGTGCCAGTAAAGTCGCTCCCAGCCATTCTCCTTGCAGATGGTGATGAGGTCGTCGATCAGCGCCCGGCCGATGCCCTCGCCGCGATGGCGTTCGTCGAGGAACAGGTCTTCAAGGTAGCAGTCATTGTTCATCACCCAGGTGGAGGGATGCGAGAGATGGATGGCAAATCCGCCAAGCGCACCGTTGACTTCCGCAACCCGCATGCAGACCTGCGACGTCGGATCGAGGACACGGTTCCAGGTGGCATCGGTGATCGCCGGATCGAGGCCCACCCCGTAGAAAGCCAGATAGGCGTTCCACAGCATCAGCCATTCCGGTTTGTCCTGCTGCTGCACATTCCTGATTTCAAACGCCATCAATCTGCTCCCTCTCGTCCCATTTCCCTGAGGTCATCGCCTCGGCAGCCATTTGGCCGCAAATTGCGACCTGGGCTTTCAAGAGAAATAGTGCAGCATTTCGCAATTGCCAGAGTTCCGCTCTCTCAATAATGTCCGCTCGCACAGATCAAGGGAGAGAAAAATGCTGCGCTTCGGGATCATCTCAACGGCACGGATCGGCGAGGAACTCGTTATCCCGGCCATCCAGGACGCCACCAATTGCGTGGTGAGCGCGATTGCCAGCCGCGATCTCGCCAAGGCCCGCGCCATGGCCGACCGCTTCTCCGTGCCGCATGCCTTCGGCTCCTATGAGGAGATGCTGGCGTCCGACAAGATCGACGCCGTCTATATCCCGTTGCCGACCTCGCAGCATGTCGAATGGACGATCAAGTCGGCCGATGCCGGCAAGCATGTGCTCTGCGAAAAGCCGATTGCGCTTCAGGCCGGCGAGATCGACCAGCTGATCGCCGCCCGCGACCGCAACAAGGTCCTGGTGACCGAGGCCTATATGGTCACCTATTCGCCGGTCTGGCGGAAAGTCCGCTCGCTGATCGCGGAGGGCGCGATCGGCACGCTCAAGCACGTCCAGGGCGCCTTCACCTATTTCAACCGCGACCCCGGCAATATGCGCAACATCGCCTCGCTTGGCGGCGGCGGCCTGCCGGATATCGGCGTCTACCCGACCATTTCCACCCGCTTCGTCACCGGCAAGGAGCCGCAGCGCGTCCAGGCCAATACCGAGCGCGACAAGCAATTCGGCACCGATATCTATTCCTCGGTGCGCGCCGATTTCGGTGATTTCGAGCTTTCCTTCTACATCTCCACCCAGCTCGCTGCCCGCCAGGTCATGATCTTCCACGGCGACAAAGGTTTCATCGAGGTGAAATCGCCCTTCAACGCCAACCGCTACGGTGCCGAGGAACTCGAACTCACCAACCAGAACCACAGCGAATCCAAGCATTTCCGCTTCCAGGACTGCCGTCAATACAAGCTCGAAGCCGAAGCCTTTACCCGCGCCGCCTTGGGCGAGAAGGAAGAAGTGGTGACGCTCGAGAGTTCGAAGAACAACCAGAGGCTCATCGACGCCATCTATCGCGCGTCGGAGAAGGATGGCTGGGAGACTGTGTGACTGCAGCCGATAAAGCGCTGATGTTTGACGCGGAGGGTGCCTGACATTCTCCGCTCAATCAGCTTTTCTTTCGATATCGGAGCGCATCAACCAAAGCCCGGAAGGCTGCCGTGGGCTGACGCCTGCTTGGATAGTAGAGATGGTACCCGGAATATGGCGCGCTCCAATCCTGAAGTACCTGAACAAGCTTGCCGCTTTCAAGGTGGTCTCTGATCCGGTCTTGAGACGCATATGCAAGACCATGTCCGGCAACCGCCGCTTTGATGATCATGCCGATGTTGTTGAACATCAGTTGACCATCGACGCGGACGGCCAGTTCTCGTCCGTCCTTCTCGAACTCCCATGCATAGAGGCCGCCATAGGTGGGCAGGCGAAGATTGATGCAGTTGTGATTGGTTAGGTCCTGCGGCCTCAAGGGCAGATCATGCGCCGCCAGATATTCCGGCGACCCGACCACGATCATGCGGATGTCTGGACCGATCGGCACGGCAATCATATCCTTGGCGATGATCTCACCGCTGCGGACACCGGCATCGTACCGTTCCGCGACGATGTCCGTCAGCCCGTAGTCGATGACGATCTCCACCTTGATATCGGGATAATCGGGCAGGAACCGGTCGAGCACGGGCCAGAGCACGTCCTCGGCGGCATGCTGGTCGGCAGTGATGCGAACCGTTCCTGAAGGCTTTTCCCTGAGCCCGCTCAGGGCGGCAATCCCGGCATAGATGCCGTCGAAATGCGGTCCTACGGTTTGCAGCAGGAGTTCGCCCGCTTCGGTGGGCGAGACGCCACGCGTGTTCCGTGTCAACAGCCGGATACCAAGGCGCTCCTCCAATCCTCTGACGGTCTGGCTGAGAGCCGATTGCGAAACGCCAATCTTCGCGGCCGCGCGGGTGAAACTTCGCTCCCTCGCGACAACCAGAAATGCCGAGATATCCTGAGTGTTTTCACGCGCCACGATATTAGCTCTGCTTATAACCCTATGCGGTTTATAGCAGCTAATCGACGAGCGGGAAGCCGCCTATATTGTTCACACGCATCAGGAAGGGAATGATCATGAAGACCCGCACACTCGGAAAGAACCTCGACATATCGTCCGTCGGCTTCGGCTGCATGGGGCTGACCATCGGCTACGGCCCGGCAACAGACAAATCGGAAGCCATCAGCCTGATCCGTGCGGCCTACGAAAACGGCGTGACGTTTTTTGACACCGCAGAGTCATATGGCGCCGACAACGAGGAAATCCTTGGCGAGGCCGTCGAGTCGTTTCGCGACAAGGTCGTGTTGGCCACCAAGTTCGGTTGGAAGAACGGCTCCGCCAAATATGGGCTCGACAGCACCCCTGCGCGTATCCGCTTCGTTGCGGAACAATCACTGAAGCGGATGAAGACCGACGTGATCGACCTCTTCTATCAGCACCGCGTCGATCCGAACGTGCCCATTGAAGACGTCGCCGGAACCGTCAAGGATCTGATCGCGGAAGGCAAGGTCAGGCATTTCGGGATGTCGGAAGCTGGAGCCCAGACGATCCGCCGAGCGCATGCAGTCCAGCCGGTGACGGCTCTTCAGAGCGAATATTCGATGTTCACCCGCGATCCGGAAGCCGAAATTCTGCCCGCTCTGGAGGAACTTGGCGTCGGCTTCGTTCCCTTTTCACCCTTGGGCAAAGGTTTCCTCGCCGGCAAGATCGACAATTCCACGATCTTCCCGGAAAGCGACATTCGCAGCACCCTGCCGCGCTTTGCCGGCGGCGCGCGCAACGCCAATGCCAAGCTCGCAGCTCTGATTGGCGAGATGGCTACGCGCAAGCAGGCAACGCCCGCACAGGTCGCGATTGCCTGGCTGCTGGCCCAGAAGCCGTGGATCGTACCGATTCCCGGCACGACCAAGCTGCATCGCCTAAAGGAGAATATCGGCGGCGCCGCGCTCGATCTTTCGACGGCGGATCTTGCCGATCTCGACGCAATGCTTGCAACGCAACAGGTCCTGGGTGCTCGCTACAACGAGCATATGATGAAGATCGTGAACGGCTGATTCGGCGGGTTAGCCAGGGGCGACCTAACGCCGCTGGCTGGGCGGCCGGCATTTTCAAATGCCATCACAGCCCTACAGGACACATACCTGTTACTACCGTCTCAATGCGCTTGTCAGTTCGAGAACCATATTACCGGGAGCGCACGAAAAGTCCGGTGCGAGGCCAGTGATGACGCTGAGAACGGAAGTGGGAATGCCGCCGTTTCTCTCTATCTGCCTGAAGGCAGCCTCTTCCGTCCGCTGCGAGCGCCCGCCGATGGCATCAAGCGCGAGATGGACGCGGTAACCTGCCTCGATGGCTGCGAGAGCCGAATGCAGAATCACGACCTCGGCAGAAAACCCTGCGATAACAATCGTCCTTCGCTCATTTGCTGCAATTGCCGATGCGGTTGGCTGATCGAGAAATACACTGGCCGTGGTTCGCTGAAATGTGTTTTGGCGGGTTGAGAATTCCTGCAAATCGGGGAGCAGTGTTCCGGCCTGGCCTCTTTCCGGCACGATGCTGAACGTCGTCGGAATGCCGAATGCAGGCGCGGCGCGTGCGAGGACGACAGCCGAAGTCATCAAAGCCTCAGGAGGTATCGTCGCGCCACCAGCGACGAGCGTTGGCTGCAGGTCGGCAAACAGAAACTGAACGCCACCGATATCCATCATTTTCCTACCTCATTCAATCTTCCAAGCGAAGCCAACCGACCGGCGGCGACGGCTTGTCAGTCCTCGATCTTGAAGCTGTACAGTCCCGGATGCACCACGTCCGGATCCGGGCCTCCCCGTCCACCGACGTCGAGACTGTCGACCGCCAGGATTTCATCCGCTGACAGACTGAAATCGAAGATGTCGATATTCTCCCTGATCCGCTTTGCCTGGACCGACTTGGGGATGACGGAGAACCCCTTCTCGATATGCCATCTCAGAACGATCTGGGCGGGGGTCTTGCCGTGCTTGATGGCAATTTCTGCGATCGCTGGATGAGAGAGAGGGTCGGTGGGCGAATTCGCACCGGCACCGCGATACCGTTTGACACCGCCGATCGGCGACCAAGCCTGGGTCACGATACCAAAGCGCTGGTTGGCGTTCTGGACATCGCGCTGGATGAAGAAGGGATGCAGCTCGACCTGGTTCACTGCCGGCGTGATGCCGGTGCGTTCGATCAGCATCTCAAGGTGGCGGGGGTTGTGGTTGCAGACCCCGATCGCCAGGATACGGCCTTCTTCGAGAAGCTTGGCCGCAGTCTTGAAGGATGCGACCGTCGCTTCGAAATTCGAAGGGACCGGCCAATGAAGAAGATAGAGATCGAGATAGTCCAGACCGAGCTTGCGCAGGCTTCTGTCAAAGGCATGGCGCGCTTTGTCATCTCCGTAGTCGCCGATCCACAGCTTCGTCGTGACGAAAAGGTCGGAACGATCGATGCCGCTGCCGACGATCCCTTCGCCAACCTGCTGCTCGTTCATATAGGCCGCGGCCGTGTCGATCAGCCGATATCCGGCCTCTATGCCGATCATCACCGCGGAAGACGTCTCCTCCGGCGTGCTTTGGAACACTCCCAGTCCGAACGCTGGCATGCGAACGCCGTTGTTCAGCGTCAGGGTTGGGCTTTTCTCTGTCATTTCTTCACTCCTGAGGATGATGTCCGGCGCTCGCAACGCGCACACCGGAAACAATGCTGTGCTCCGCCGCCTTTCCGGCACGGAGAGGCGACAAACCGCACGGGACTTACGCCGCCGGTCGTCGACCAGAATCGGCGCACTGGACTACAGCAGCGGCCGAATGGCGGCGAACGCTTCGGAACCGGGGAATTGGAACAGGTCAGGTGTCATCCGTGTCGTCAGACTGACGACCGTCGTTGGGACGCCGCCGGCGAGCTCAGCCTGGCGCAATGCCGTATCTTCCGTCCGTTCAGACAGCCCGCCAACCGCATCGACCACATATTGGACCTTGTAGCCCGCCTCGACAGCGTCCAAGACAGTCTGCAGAACGACCACCTCGGCAGCAAATCCGGCAAGGATCAGCGTTTTGCGCCCAGTGGAGGCGAGCGCCGAAGCTGTCGCCTTGTCCATGAACGGACCTGTCAATGTCCGCTTCAAAGTGTTGGCGCGTGTCGCGTAGGGCAGAAGCTCCGGTATCAGGACGGGCTCTCCCTTGCGCTCCGGCACCACGCTGAACAGCATTGGAAGCTCAAGGATGGTGGCGACCTTTGCCAGTGCCGCGGCGGAACGGCCCAGGGCTTCTGGGGAGACTGTCCTGCTGCCCGCGACCAGCGACACCTGAAGATCTGCGAACAGGACCTGCACGTCGCTATAGTCGATCCGCGCTCCATCACCCCTGGCCGCGATATCCTTGCCGGTCTTGTCCTGCGCTATTGCAAGACCGGGAATAACGGCCAGCATGGATGCTGCCAGGCTCGCGCGGAACAGGTCCCGTCGTGCAACTAAATTGTTCATAATATCGTTCGCTCCATGCTCGTTCGGTTCGCCGATCAACATAGTCGCGATAGCATTCAACGATTAGATGGATAATTTGGCATGGGCTTATTATAATTTATTATGAATAGACAGGGATCGGCCGATGAAACGGGAAGACCTCGGAGACGTCATGAACTTGCTTGTCGTTGCGGAAGAGGGCAGCTTCACCCGTGCTGCCGCCAGGCTCGGCATTTCCCAATCGGCCCTGAGCCAGGCCATACGTCGGCTGGAAGCTCGGCTCGATATCAGGCTTCTCAACCGGACGACCAGGAGCGTCGCACCGACAGAGGCAGGGCGTCAGCTTATCGAGACATTGCGCCCGGCGCTCGACGAGGTCTCGGAGAGGCTCACAGCCATCACGTCGATGCGGAACACGATTGGCGGAACGATCAGAATCCTCACACCGGAGCGGGCTGCCCGCACCATTTTGTGGCCGGCGATCGACGACATCGTGTCGCAATATCCCGAGATAAACGTTGAGCTGACTTTATCGGGACGCCGCGCCGACATCGTCAGCGAACACTTCGACGCCGGGGTCAGAATTGGCGAAGAGCTTGCCAAGAATATGATTGCCGTCCCCATCGGCCCCGATCTCCGAATGGCGGTGGTGGCGTCACCGGATTATCTGGAGAAGCGTGGCGTCCCGAACGCCCCTCATGACCTGGCATCGCATGCGAGCCTCGGCTATCGCCGATCCGCAACGGGCGCAATTTATGCCTGGGAGTTCGCCAGGAACGGGCTGGATGTCAAAACGCGCCCGCAAGGCCAGCTGGTGTTTAACGACGCCGGTCTATTGGTTGAAGCGGCATTGAAAGGGCATGGCATCGCCTGTGTCTTGGAAAGCAGCGCAGCAACTCATCTCGCTAACGGTTCGTTGACCCGTGTGCTCGAAGACTGGTGTCAACCCTTCTCCGGATTCCACCTCTACTACCCGAGCCGTCGGCAAAGTTCTTCCGCGTTCAACTTGCTTGTCGATCGATTGCGGTATCGGAAGAGCGCATGAGCGAAAAGATTCCCCGGCCTGTCGTCGCGAATCTCAACCAAATCCATTACCTCTGAGGTAATGGATTTCCTTACCGCATTGCTGTCTGATGCCTCCGACATCAGGAGACACCACCATGCAATTCGGCGAACAATTGAAGGAATGGCGCAGCCACAGGCGCATGAGCCAGCTCGATCTCGCCAACGAGGCGGGCATTTCGGCGCGGCATGTCTCTTTCCTCGAGACGGGGCGTTCGCGGCCGACCGAAGGCATGATCCTGCGCCTGTCCTCCGTGCTCGACATCCCGGCGCGCGACCAGGGCATTCTGTTCTCCACTGCCGGTTTTCGCCCGCGTTTCGCCACCAGGCCGGCCCGCACGCTTGCGAGCCTGCCGCCGGCCATCGCCGCGGCCATCCGCCTTATCCTTGATCGCCACGATCCCTATCCCGGCGTGGTCTTCGACCATGAATACAACATCCTGGCTGCCAATCCTGCCTTCGTCGGCCTGGCAAGTGCATCCGGCGCGGCTCTCTCGGAGGGCGATAATTTCCTCGACGCCTATCTCGACACCCCGGCGCTCAGGCCGATCATCCTCAATTGGCAGGAATCGGCGGCCGACCTCGTGCATCGCATCCGTGCTGAAGCCTGGTTGCAGGGGCCAAGGTCATCGCTGTCGCGACGGGTAAAACGTCTGGCGCAGTTGCCGGAAGTCGCCGAAGCCCTCGATATTCATCCGCAGAGCGAGCGGCTGCCGATCCTGCCGATCGACATGCGGCTCGGCGAAACGCGCCTGAGCTGGATTACCACGTTGACAAGCTTCGGCTCGGTGCAGGACGCTCTGGTCGAGGGCGTGATGATCGAATCCTTCTTCCCCGCCGACGATGCAACGCGGGACTATTTCACGAAGACGAAGCGAGAATAGCCGGTCCAGGAAAAGGCCATGGCGCCGATCGAGGCGATGACCAGCGCGACCAGCGGATGCGCGGCTGGTGCAAAGCGGATGATGGCGGCATAGATGCCGTAGTTGATCACTGCCGAGAGCACCCCGACGCTACCGTAGCGGGCGCCTTCGAGCAGCAGCGGAAAGCGGCTCCTGCCGAATGTCAGGCTGCGATTGAAGCCCCAGGTCACGGCGAATGCGAAGAGGATGGCGACAATGCGCGCCTGCAGCGGCCCGAGCAGCGTCGCAGCCATCAGCAACGTCAGCATGCCGGCATCGGCGACGAAGCCGAGACTGCCGGCAACCAGGAACCAGCCGAAGCGCTTCACGCCGCTTTCGTCCTCCGGGCCGGTGCCTTGGCAGGCTTGGTCTTGTCGGGGAACAGCGGCACGGCATCACCGACGTTGCGCTGGGCAGACAAAGCCGGCAGGTCCATATAATGAATGCGCAGCAATTCGGCGCGCGACCGCGCCAGGCTGTCGAGGATCAGGCCGGCGGTGAATGTCATCACCGACATCATCAGCAGCACCATGGAGAGAATCCAGGTGGGCATTTTCGGCACCAGCCCGGTCTGCAGATATTCGATCAGCACCGGCGTCATGAAGGTCAGCGACGCCCCGAGCAGTGCGCTGCTGATCGACAGGTAGAAGGCGAAGGGCCGCGTCTCCTTCATCAGCATGGCGAACATCCAGAGGATGCGGCGGCCATCGCCGAAGGTCGAGAGTTTCGAATGCGAGCCTTCCGGCCGCCTGCCATAGTCGAGTTCGATCTCGATGACAGGCAGTTTCAGCCGTGAGGCATGCACCGACATTTCCGTCTCGATCTCGAAACCGTCGGAAACTGCCGGGAAACTCTTGACGAAGCGGCGTGAGAACACCCGGTAACCGGAGAAGATATCGGTGAAATCCTTGCCGAAGATCGACCGGTAAAGCCGGTTGAACACTTTGTTGCCGAAGGCATGTCCCTGCCGTCCGGCATCGACGGTGACGTCGCGGCGCGTTCCGACCACCATGTCGGCGCGCTCGGTGACCAAGGTGTTGATCAGCGTCTCGGCATCATCTGGCGAATAGGTGCCGTCGCCATCGGCCATGATATAGATGTCGGCCTCTATATCGGCGAACATGCGGCGCACGACATTGCCCTTGCCCTGCCGCCGCTCGCGGAACACGGTGGCGCCGGCGAGCGCCGCGCACATGGCGGTGTCGTCACGCGAATTGTTGTCATAGACATAGATGCGCGCGGTCGGCAGCGCCCGCCGGAAGCCGGTCACGACATGACCGATGGTCAGGGACTCATTGTAGCAGGGGATCAGCACCGCGATTTCGTAGCCGTCGCTCATGGCTTCCACCTTCTCCCGGATTGCGGTCGTTTTCCGGGTTTTCCGGAGGTCGGCCTTTACTATTTCTTGAGAAGGTTAAGGCTAGGTTTCGATTGATGCGGGTCTGCGTGCGTGAGTTCCCCCGATGACGAAAAATGGTAAAGAAGCGGCCACTTCCTGGCATCCGGTGCATAGCTGGCGCGCCGAGGACGACAGTTCGGGCCGTTATGGCTTCTGGACGATCGTGGCTTTGTTCAGCCTCGTCGCCATCCTGTTCCAGGTCGGGGCGCATTTCGCGCATTATCTCGATTATATCGGCCCCGATCCTGATGATTCCATGCGGCTGGTCGAAGTGCGCGATCTCATCAATGGCCAGAGCTGGTTCGATCTGACGCAATATCGTCTCGGCCTCGATGGCGGCACGCTGATGCACTGGTCGCGGCTCATCGACTTGCCGATCGCCGCCCTCATCCTATTCTTCCGCCCGTTCATGTCGCCGGAAAGTGCCGAAGCCGCCGCCGCCCTCGTCTGGCCGCCGCTGTTGCTGGTGCCGCTTCTGGCGGCAACGGCGCTCGCCGGGTTCCGCATCGGCGGCCGGCAGGCGATGACGATGGCGCTCGGGCTCGCGGTGCTGTTTACCTGTGCGATCATCCGCTTCCGTCCTGGGGCGCTCGATCATCACAATATGCAGATGGTGCTGGCGATCGTTATCGCCGCCATGCTGATCGACCCCTTGGC
Source organism: Rhizobium sp. P2_G2 (assembly GCF_056403555.1). NCBI lineage: Bacteria > Pseudomonadati > Pseudomonadota > Alphaproteobacteria > Hyphomicrobiales > Rhizobiaceae > Rhizobium > Rhizobium sp. P2_G2. The sequence goes on along the minus strand of NZ_JBFUFF010000002.1, from coordinate 245,064 downwards.
ACGGCTTTCGAATTTCGCTGTGGCGGCGATCGCCTGCAGCATGGCGCTGGCGATCGGCGTCGAGACGACGCCGCTGGTGGCCGTCACCGCCGTGACGGTATCGGTTCTCTGGGCTTGGTATGGGGTGCGTTATCAGCGGGCGGCGCTGGGCTTCGGCCTCACGTTCGCAATCGCCACGCTTGTGCTGTTTTTCGCCACGACGCCGCCGAGGCTCTATATGATGGTGACGGCCGACACGCTGTCCTTCGGCTTCCTGTCGCTTGTCGTGATTGGCGGTCTGGGCTTGGCGACTGCCGCGGCTTTCGTTACCCGCAAGCGCCTGGCCATCCGTTTCGCCGCACTTGCGATCGTCGGCGTGGTCGTCGCTCTCTTTGCTGTCCTCGTCGTGCCGCAATGCCTGCAGAACCCGCTCGATCATCTCGATCCGCTGCTCAAGAGCATGTGGCTCGGCAGCATCCGCGAGGCACAATCGATCGCCGCCGAAGCGGCCATCGAACCGTCCGCCATCGGTGGCTTCTATGCCGTCGGCCTGATCGGCACGGTCGTCTGCATCATGCGCATCGTCCGGCGGCAGCAGGCGCTGCCGCATGCGATCCTGCTGGGCATGATCGCCGTGAGCTGGGCGGTCACAGCCTATCAAGTGCGCGGCATGATCTTCGCCAATTTCCTCGCCTTCGTGCCGCTCTCCGCGCTGATCGCCGACCTCCGGGACGTCTATCGCGCCCGCCAGAATGATGTGCGCGCCGCCAGCGCCTTCGTGCTCTCCGCACTCGCCAGCATCCCCTCGGTCTGGACCTTTGCTGGCGTCGGTATTGCCGAAGCGGGATCGGCGATCGCCGGCACGCGCAACGAAATCGTCGACAAGAAGGATGCGTGCGGCATTCCCGGCAAGCTTGCGCCCCTGTCCCAACTGCCGGCCGGTCGCCTGCTTGCGACGGCCAATCCGGGCTCCTATCTCCTGCGTTTCACGCCGCATTCGGTGCTGACGGCGAATTATCATCGCAACCAGCGCGGCATGCTGGCGGCGCTCGAGGCTGAAATGGCTTCGCCCGCGGAAGCCGCAGATCAGCTGCGGGCCGAGAAGGTGGACTATATCCTGCTCTGCGAGGATGATCCGCAGGTGACGATCATCAAGACCAAGGCACCGATGGGACTGTTCGCGCGGTTGGCCGGGGGAGAAATTCCGGAGTTCGTCGAGCCGGTGGATGTGGGGCTCGATCCGAAGATCAAGCTGTTCAAGATTTTGCGGTAGGCGCGGTCCCGCCTGCCTTCGCTATAAAATGGCTTCAGCGCTTGCGCAGCCGGAGCCGGATGCCATTCTCCGACCGTAGCGTCAGCCGCGCCACCGGCTTCGGCACATGCCCCTCGACCGGCTCGATCTCATAATGCCGTGCAATCATCGACAGGATGATGGCAGCCTCCTGCAGCGCGAAGGAGGCGCCGAGGCAGACGCGCGGCCCCTGGCTGAATGGCATATAGGCGGCGCGGATCGCTTCCTTCTCGTCCTCGCGCGAAAAACGGTCTGGATCGAAGACGTCGGGATTGTTCCAGATGTCACGATGGCGATGCAAGAGCCACAGCGAGATGAACACGGCGGAGCCCTTCTTCATCTCCTTGTTGCGGATCTTTTCCGGCACGGTGATGTCGCGCGGCACGAAGGAGACCGGCGGATAGAGCCTGAGCGTCTCGCGGAACACGTCGCGGGTCAGCTTCAGGAACTTGAAGTGTTTTGGCGCAAAGCCGCCTTCCTGGCCGAAGGCCAGTTCGGTTTCGGCATGCATCCGTTCCTGCACGCTTTTGTCCTGAGCGATCAGATAAAGCGCCCAGGACAGCGCACTTGCCGATGTCTCGTGACCAGCGAGGAACATCACGGCGATCTGGTCGACCAGTTCCTTCTCAGTGAAGCCGGAGCCGTCGGCATCGCGCGCGGCGATCAGCGACGAGAGAATGTCTTGCGGCGGGTTTTCCGGCTTGGTGGCAAGCAGGTCGAAGCGCTTGCGCACCATGCGCGCCAGCGGTCCGCGGATGTTGCGCGCGTGCCGGATGGCGCGTAGCCGCGGGATCGACAGCGCCTGCGGCAGCCCCGCCATGTTCCAGACGCCGTGGATATAGGCGAGTTCCTGGTAATGATTGAAGGCGTTGAAAATCGTCGCGGCTTCTTCGCGCGGGAGCGGTTCGGAGAAAATGGTGCGGAAGATGATATCGGCGGTGACATGCGTCATCTCGAAATCGATCGACACGTCGCGGCCGTCGGCGACGGCGTCGAGCCGGGTCTTCATCTCGTTGGCGGCATCCATCATCAGCGGAAAGACTTCCGAGATGCGGGCGAATTCGAAGGCCGGGTTCATCAGCCGGCGCTGACGCTTCCAGACATCGCCATTGGAGACGAAAATGCCGTTGCCGAGGATCTGGTAGAGCACCGTGCCCATCAGGTCGCTCTTGGGGTAGAGGCCGACATCGGAGGTCAGGATGCGGTTGACTGTGCTGGGCTGGGTAAGGAAGTAGAAGCGGCGCCTCAGCCCGCCGAACTCGCCCATCTTCATCGAATAGCTTTGCTCGAACAGCACATCGAGCGAAGAGTGCCGGCCCTCGAGGATGCGGGTGAGCGGCGAAGGGCGCTCCTTGCGGATCTTTGGCATCGGACCGATGATATGGGCGCTCATGGGTCAGGMCTTTTTCACGAAATAGGGCTTGGCGTTCGGCCTCTCGTCATAGCGGTCGCGCGCCTTCTGCGGCCCGCCGATCAGCAGCACGAAATCATAGGTGTCGCCGCCGAGATCGACAATCTCATTGGCCTGCAGATAGAAGAAATGCATGATCATGCGCTGGTTGCGCGCCTCGTCCATATGCGCCTTGGTGAAGATCTTATGGAACTGGGCGTTCAGATGCTTGGGCATGCCCTTCGGCGGATTGCCGAGGAAATCCAGCACGTTGACCATGGCAAAGCAGGCGCCGTCCGGCGGCGAGGAGAAGTCCAGCCAGGTGAAATCCGGAAAGCGTGCGAAGCGCGACAGTTCTTCGTGGTACCAATTGCGCTTCTTGCGATAGGATGACAGCGCCTGCGTCTGGCCAAGCGTCACCAGGCCGAGCGGCGAATCCTCGCCACCCCAATCCGGCCGGCGTTCGAGCACGCGCGCGGCGACGATCGTTGCCAGCGCCGTGCCATAGCTGTGGCCGATGATCAGCGCCTCGTCCGGCCTGCTCTCTTCGATCGAGGCGACGATATGGTCGGCCATCTGGTCGAGGCGCTCGTCGAGGCCGGGCACGTTTTGCTTCGAGACGATCATCTTGTTGGCGAAGATGCCGATCCGGCCGTTCCATTCCGGCTTGTAGAGGTCCATGTTGCGGCGGACCCACCAGAGGCCGTAGGCGCCGGCTGCGATCAGCGCGAGTGCTACGATCTTGCCGATCACGCCGGGAAAGAAATAGAGCCCGATCAGGCCGATCAGCGGCAAAAGCGCGCCGAGGCCGTGGATGAGGGCGACGCTTGCCGGCGCGGCCATGACGATCGCGATCGGCCAGCTCTCGCGCATGGTGCGGAAGAACACGCCGTCCAGCATCAGCCGCCAGATGACGCCGAGATTCTGCAGATAGACCATCCAGTTGCGCTTGTCCCAATGCTCCCGGATGATGTCGTCCCATTGCAGGAAGTCGAGATTCGTCTCTGCCTTGCCGGTCGGCAGGTCGGCCGTGATCTGCCAGCGCCGGACCAGCTTGCCGACATTCTTGCGGGCGCTGGTCTCGACCTTATGACCGGTGGTCGCACTCCACTTGCCGGTTTCAGTGACGCAATTCTTGTGCAGGAAAAGCGCCCCGCGCGGATCGAAACCGCTGATGAAGAACACCTGTCGGCGGAAGGGGGGCTTTTCGGTTTCCGGCATGAGATCCTGGGTCGTGAAGGCGAGGCTGATACAGCAAGGCCGTTCATTAGAGCCTTTCATGGTGAAATGGAAGCATTCTGCCGGAGCAGGTTTTCGTCAGGAAAGGGATGATCGCCGACGGGCATACCCATAGGTACGTTCGAGGCGATCATCTCTTTCCTGGCGGAAACCTGCCCGGCCCTTCGGGTTGGCTGAAACGGGCCGCCTATCAGGCCGGCCGGCTTGGCCGTAGGTTTAGCTACGACGCGCGCCTGCCGGCCTGATATCCGACTCCGCTTGAGCCAACAGAATGCTTCCATTTCACCATGAAAGGCTCTAACCGAAAACCTGATGGCCGTCTATCAGGCTCGACGCCGGGCGGCCTGGTCGATGAGTTCCGTCGGCAGCTTGTCGCCGAAGCGGATGTTGAGGCTGTTCTTCGACCGCCCGACCACAGCGCTGGCGATCTTGCCGGGAATGCCTGCGAGGATCACATAGAGATGTTCGCTGACGAGATCGGGAAGCTGACAGGCAATCAGGCAGCCGCCTTCCGAGATGTTCAGCGCCATCGCCTTCTGCTGCTGGCAGCCATGCAGGCCCTTCTTGAGATAAAGCAGCGCAGCCTCGAGGCGCACCTCCCGGCGGAGATGCTCCCGCCTTTCGCGCCCGCTGGTTCCATTGAGGAAATCGCTATGCGAACCCATGGTCACCTCGAAAGCAAACTCTTGTCTGCCCTTACCTATTAGGTACGCCTAAAACGCTGATTTGCCAGAGGTCGGGGCTGTAAGGAACCTGGATTTCGTCAATTCTGGATAACATTTGCTTACCAGATCGGCTTCGCGGCTGTTCAACTGCGGCTGAAATCCGCAATATCGCCGCCATGAGTGATCAAATCGCCACTGATTCGCCGTCCAATCTCCTCGAATACACCGTCACCGAGCTTTCCGGCTCGATCAAGAGGACGATGGAGGCCGCTTTCGACCATGTGCGGGTGCGCGGCGAGATTTCCGGCTATCGCGGCCCGCATTCCTCGGGTCATGCCTATTTCGCGCTCAAGGACGACCGTTCGCGGCTCGAAGCGGTGATCTGGAAGGGCTCGTTCTCGAAACTCAAGGTCAGGCCGGAAGAGGGCATGGAGGTGATCGCCACTGGCAAGATCACGACTTTCCCGGGCTCGTCGAAATACCAGATCGTCATCGAAAGCCTGGAGCCGGCTGGCGTCGGCGCGCTGATGGCGCTGCTCGAACAGCGCAAGCAGAAACTCCAGGCCGAGGGCCTGTTCGACAGAGGGCGAAAGCAGCTCGTGCCGTTCATGCCCATGGTCATCGGCGTCGTCACCTCGCCGACCGGCGCCGTCATCCGCGATATCCTGCACCGGATTTCGGATCGCTTTCCGCTGCATGTCATCGTCTGGCCGGTCAAGGTCCAGGGCGAGGGCGCCGGCGTCGAAATCGCCAATGCCATCAATGGCTTCAATGCCATCGAGCCTGGCGGGGCGCTCAGCCGGCCGGACGTGCTGATTGTCGCGCGTGGCGGCGGCAGCCTGGAAGATCTCTGGTGCTTCAATGACGAAGTCGTGGTTCGCGCCGCGGCCGCCTCGGAAATCCCGCTGATCTCGGCCGTCGGCCACGAGACCGACTGGACGTTGATCGACTACGCCGCCGACCAGCGCGCGCCGACCCCTACGGGTGCCGCCGAAATGGCAGTGCCGGTGAAGGCGGAGCTCGAAGCGCAACTGGCTGCACTCGGCGCCCGGCTCTCGATCTGCATGAGCCGACATATGGACCATAGCCGCCGCGAACTGCGCGATCTCATGCGCGCGCTGCCCTCGCTCGACCAATTGCTGGCGCTTCCACGCCGCCGTTTCGACGAAGCCACCGCCCGGCTCGGCCGCGGCCTGGAGCTGACGGCGCTCAACAAGCGGCGCATGCTGGAGCGACCGGCTTCACGGCTGCGCCCGGACATCCTCTCGGCCCGCATCGCCGAACGCCGCCAGCGCCTCGGCGAGCAGATGCTGAAGGCAGAGCGCATCATCGAGCGGTCGATCGACCGGCATCAGGCCCGCATCGCCCGCGCCGATGCGGTGCTTTCGGGCCTGCCGTCCCGGCTCTCCGTTGAGACCCGGCGCAGCCGCGAGCGGCTTACCAACATCATCAGGCGCGGGGACACGGCACTGGGGATTTTCCTCAGGCGCGAACGCTCGGCGCTCATGGCGCACGACCGCATCCTGCAATCGCTCTCCTACAAGAATGTGCTGAAGCGCGGCTATGCCGTGATCCGCGGCGAGGACGATCGGGTTCTGTCTTCCGCGGCAGCCGTCAAGGACGGTGCCGCCATCGCCATCGAATTTGCCGACGGCCGTATCGGAGCGATAGCGGGCGAAGGCGGAAGCGATACGACGCCGTCTCCGGCGAAGAAAAAGCCCGCTGCCAAGACATCGGCCACATCAAATCAAGGCAGCCTGTTTTGAGGGCGCTCGTCGTCCTCGCCCATCCACTGCCGGACAGTTTTGCCGCATCCAATGCCCGCATGATCGTCGAGACACTTGAGGCGCGTGGTCACAAAGTGGATTTTCTCGACCTCTATGCCGAGGATTTCGACCCGCGTCTCTCTGCCGCCGAACGCGCGAGCTACATGACCGACCGCTACGACCTGTCGGCGATTGCGCCCAGTGTCGAACGCCTGCGCGCCGCAGACGCTTTGATCCTGGTCTTTCCGCAATGGTGGTTCAATCTGCCGGCCATGATGAAGGGTTTTATCGATCGCGTCTTCGTCCCCGGCGTCGCCTTCGAACTGGACGCGGCCGGCGGTCGGCTGATCCCCAAGCTCGACCATATCAAGCATTTCTGGGTGATCACCACCACCGGCTCACCCTGGTGGATCGTGCATTTCTACATGGGCAATCCAGTGAAGCGCATCCTCAAGCGCGGTGTCGCCGCTTTCTGCGCCAAGCGCGTCGTTTTCCGCATGCTGTCGCTGCACAATATGGACCAGGCGACGCCGGAAAAGCGGGCCGCGTTCCATGAAAGGGTCCGCAAGGCGATTTCCACACTCTGAAAGGTTATTCCGTCGGATCGTCCAGCGCCCGCAAAAACTTCGACAACAATCCATCCAGCGTTCGCCGCTCGTCCTCGTCAAGCCCTGCGACCAGCCGGTGCTGGTTGGCGACATGGGCGGTGACAGCCGCGTCCACCGTCGCGAACCCTTTCTCGGTCAGCGCAATGATCACGCCACGTCCGTCGCCTGGATTGCTGAGACGTTCGACAAGACCCGCCTTTTCCAATTGGTCGATGCGGTTGGTCATCGTCCCCGATGTCACCATGGTCGAGACGAGCAGTTCGCCCGGCGACAGCCGATAAGGCGCGCCGGAGCGCCGCAAGGTCGCCAGCACGTCGAAGCTCGGGCCGGAAAGGCCGTGTTTGGCGAGTTCCACGTCGATCTCGCGTCCGAGAACCGAGCGCAGCCGCGCGATGCGGCCGAGCGTACCCATCGGCCCCGTATCGAGGTCGGGCCGCTCGCGCTTCCATTGGGCAAGGATTTTGTCGAGGTGGTCCATGCCGACACTATCGGCGGATTTGTCTTGACGTCAAGATAAAATGAGATATCTTGACGTCAAGATATTTTGGTGGAGCAAGATCATGGCCAAGACTTCGGACGTTCTGATAACGGCAATCGCCCCCATGATCTGGGGTTCAACCTATATCGTCACGACCGAACTCCTGCCGCAGGGCTTTCCCCTGCATGTCGCCATGCTTCGCGCCCTGCCGGCAGGGCTCCTGCTCTTGCTCCTGGTGCGCAAATTGCCTGAAGGCATCTGGTGGGGCCGCGTCTTCCTGCTTGGCGCGCTGAACTTTTCGTTCTTTCTCTGCATGCTTTTCATCTCTGCCTATCGGCTGCCCGGCGGCGTGGCGGCCACGGTCGGCGGCATTCAGCCGCTGATCGTCATCGTGCTGTCGCGCTTTCTCCTGGGCTCGCCGATCCGGGCGCTGGCGGTGATGGCCGGGTTCATCGGAATGGCCGGCGTGGCGCTGCTGGTGCTGACCCCGGCGGCGGCACTTGACCCGATCGGGGTGATTGCTGGTCTTGCCGGTGCCGTGTCGATGGCCTTCGGTGTCACGCTCACCCGCGTCTGGCAACCGCCGGTGTCGCCTCTGACCTTCACCGCCTGGCAGATGACCGCGGGCGGCCTGCTGCTGGTGCCGGTCGCGCTGATATTCGAGCCGTCCCTTCCCATGCTGACCGCGCGGAACTGGATAGGCTTCCTCCAGCTCGGCCTTGTCGGGACGGCGCTGACCTACGTGCTCTGGTTCCGCGGGCTGTCGCGCATCGAGCCGGCCGCCGCCTCGACGCTCGGCTTCCTCAGCCCGGCCGTGGCCGTCATCCTCGGCTGGGCGATTGCCGGCCAGTCGCTGAATGCGCTGCAGATCCTCGGCATCGCTTTGGTTCTGGCCAGCACCTATGCCAGTCAGCGGGCGCAGGCCGGCGTCCGGCCTGCAGTCACCGTAGCCACCGCTAAGGCCTGACTACGCCCATTCACCCTTGCGGAAAACCGGCACGCGCGTGCCGTCAGCGGTGATGCCATCAATGTCGATCTGGCCGGAGCCGATCATCCAGTCGATATGGATCAGGCTGGAATTGCCGCCCTTGGCGGCGATTTCGTCCTGCGTCAGCGACGCGCCGTTGACGAAGCATTTCGAATAGCACTGGCCAAGCGCGATATGGCAGGCGGCATTCTCGTCGAACAGCGTGTTGTAGAACAGCAGGCCCGAGGCCGAGATCGGCGAGGAATGCGGCACCAGCGCCACTTCGCCGAGCCGCGCCGCACCTTCGTCGGTCTCCAGCACCTTCTTCAGCACAGCCTCGCCGCGCGATGCCTTGGCCTCGACGATCTTGCCGGCTTCGAACCGCACCTGGATATTGTCGATCAACGTCCCCTGATGCGACAGCGGCTTGGTCGAGGAAACCGTGCCGGAGACGCGATGGGCATGCGGTGTGGTGAACACTTCCTCGGTCGGGATATTGGGATTGCAGGTAACGCCGTTCTTGGCCTTGGTCGCGCCGCCATGCCATTCATGCTCATCCGCGAGGCCAACCGTCAGGTCGGTACCCGGGCCTGAAAAATGCAGCGAGGCGAAGCGCTGGCCATTCAGCCAGCCGGCGCGCCGGGCGAGCTCGGCATTGTGCTCCTTCCAGGCAGCGACCGGATCGTCGAGATCGACGCGGCTCGCAGCGAAGATTGCCTTGGCCAGCTTCTGCACCGCAATCTCCTCAGGATCGTCCGGAAACATCTGCTTCGCCCAGGACGGGTTGGGATAGGAGACGATGTTCCAGTTGATGTCGAAATTGGAAATATGCTCCAGCGCCGGCTTATAGGCAGCCGACTGCGCCCGATTGGCGCGCGACACCTTTGACGGATCTTCCTTGGAAAGCAGCATGGGATTGTCGCCGGAGACGGCGAGGCGCGCTGAACCGTTTTCATAGGCCTTGGCCATGCCCTCGTAGAGCCAGCTCGAGGCGCGATCGAACGTGTCGTCGGACGCATGCGCATAGCGCATCAGTGTCGCCACTTCGTCACTGTAGAAGGTGGTGACGAGACCACCGCCAGCCATATAGGCATGCTTGGTGATCAGACGGACGAGCGGTGCTGCGGCCAGGGGCGCCGTGATCACCAGGTCCTGGCCCTTCTGCAGGTCGAGGCCTACTTTCACCGCCACTTCGGCCAGTTTTTCGAGCTTCGTGCTTTCGATTACACCCTCAGTCATCGTGATCGCTCCATCATCTGTCATTTGCAGTCTATGTGGATGATTTGATTGGCTTTGTGAAGGTTGGGCGCGGAAATATCGTCGCCATGCAGCCATCCTACCGCATTGCCGAACCGGTCCCGCTCGACTATTTGTGCCGATAAGGCGAAATTGGGGCACGGGAAAATGATCCTCAAGAACAAACGCATTCTTCTGATCATCGCCGGCGGCATCGCAGCCTATAAGAGCCTCGACCTGATCCGCCGCCTGCGCGAACGCGGCGCCACCGTCATCCCGGTCATGACCCGGGCGGCGCAGGAATTCGTCACCCCGCTCGCCGTCGGCGCGCTCGCCGCCCGCAAGGTGCATACGGATCTCTTCGAGCGCGACGACGAGATCGATGTCGGCCATGTCCGCCTGGCGCGCGACTGCGACCTCGTCCTGGTGGCGCCGGCGACCGCCGACCTGATGGGCAAGATGGCCAATGGCCTGGCCGACGACCTCGCCTCGACCATCCTGCTTGCCACCGATGGACCGGTGCTGCTGGCTCCGGCGATGAACCCAAAGATGTGGTCGCATCCGGCCGTCAGCCGCAATGCCGAACAGTTGCTGATCGACGGTGCCTATTTCATCGGCCCGATGCGCGGCGAAATGGCCGAAAGCGGCGAAGGCGGCATCGGCCGCATGGCCGAACCGCTCGATATAGCAGCCGAAGTCGAAAAGCTGCTCGACACCGCGCCAAGACCGCTCGCCGGCAAAAAGGCGGTCGTCACCTCCGGCCCGACGCACGAGCCGATCGATCCGGTGCGCTACATTGCCAACCGCTCTTCCGGCACCCAAGGGCACGCCATCGCCGTAGCCTTGGCCCGCGCCGGCGCCGACGTGACGCTGGTCTCCGGCCCGGTAACGCTCGCCGACCCCAGGGGCGTCAAGGTCGTGCATGTCGAACGCGCCGAGGAAATGCGCGACGCAGTCATCTCTGCTCTGCCGGCCGATATCGCCGTCATGGTCGCCGCTGTCGCCGACTGGCGCGTCGCCAGCGCGGCCGACCAGAAGATCAAGAAGCAAGCCGATGGCGAGCCGCCGGTCCTGTCGCTGACCGAAAACCCTGATATCCTCAAGACCGTCGGCCATCACGCGAAACGCCCGAAACTGGTGATCGGCTTTGCGGCGGAAACCAGCGATGTCGAAGCCAATGCCCGCGCCAAGCTGGAGCGCAAGGGCGCCGACTTCATCGTCGCCAACGACGTCTCACCCGAGACCGGCATCATGGGCGGCAAGCGCAATCGGGTTGCGATTTTGAGCCGTGACGGTATCGATCATTGGCCGGATATGGACAAGGCAGAGGTGGCGGAGAAGCTGGTGGCGATGATCGCTGCGAAGATCAATTCATAGGTCAGGGCAATCCATATCTGAGGATGAATCGCTTCCTCTTCCAGGGTCGCCTCAAGCACTTGGTTCACCAAGTCAGCGTCCCCAGCCAGCTCTTCGAGAACGGCTTCGAACAGCTCGATCTGCATGCTCAGATTCATGCCGACCGGTCCATTCAGGCAGATCAGGCCCGCATGGATGGCGACATCGGCATATTGACCCTCTGAGCCGCAATCGTCCGGCGGCCCACGAAAATCAACCGAATTCTTCGTGACGAACGTCCAGTCGCCGTCAAGGATGAAGGGTTTCAGCTCCCAGTCCTTCCAGCCGCTTTTGCCCAGCCAGAAGACATGGCTCGATTCGACGTAGCCGGAGTGGCGAGCGGCCTTGGCAAGCTCCGGGCTGAGACATTCGTCGATCAGGAATTTCAATTCGCCTGCCTTCGGCGGGTGACGCGGCGGTCGGCAATGATCCTGGAACCTGTCGGAAGCTGCGTCGCGGCCTTGGGCCGGCCGCGCTGCGGATAGGCTTCAGCATAGATTTTTGCCAGACCAATGCGCCTGGCGTCCAGTGCCGGATACATAGCAAGGATGGCATCATTGGAATGACCCAAGGCAGATAAGGCCGCCACGTCGTAGATTGGGATACGTGTGCCGCGAAATACCAGCGTACCACCCAGAACGTCATTGGATGACGTGGCGGTATCGCGCGCGGCCTCCAATTCGCTCATCGCGCGCGCAGAATCGGCAACGAAGGGGCGGAGATCGATTGTCAGGAAATCGTGATGCATGATCCAGTCCTGCTCTGCCAATTGCCGCAATGGCATCGTCCGGCCTTCCTCCACCCGCGGCTCTGCCCAGTGAATGGCCTTCATTCGCTCCTCGGCGGTGAGCCGTCCGGCGCTGTGCAGATAGAACCCCACCAGCCAGCAGGCCCCAGCCCAGATCTGTCGCCCATTGTCCAAGGAGGTGAACTGGCTCGGCAGGATGCTTTCGTCGATCGCTCTGTTTATGTCTCTAAGCGTGACGCGCGCCACGACCGCAGCTTCTGTGCTTTTCAGCAGGGCAATATCGTTCACGACCGTATTCCTATTAATCTTCCGATCCATCGGAATATATATCAGGCGCCGTGAATTTTCAATTGGATGAGATTGCGCCGATCACGCTGACGCGGAAGCGGGCAGGGCGTCGTATTGCTCGCTGTTGCCAGTATCGAACACCGACACTTCCAGCCCATCCGGTCCGATCACGACCGCACTGCCGTTCGGGATCGCCATCCAGTTCTGCCTGTTATCGTCCAGCGGCTCCGACACCAGGCAATAGCCGCCGTCCCCACCCATCGGTGCGGCATAGAGCGTCGGCGCCACTTCGCCGGTCGCATAGCGGACGGCGTAAAGCGACTTGCCGTCGGAGAAGGCCGAAGTGAAGCGCACGTCCGGCCGGAAGCCGAGATGGCTGGCCAGCCGTTCGATGAAGGCGATCGTTTCACGGAAGGCGAAAAGCGGCGCGCTTTCGAGCCCGAAATGGAAGGCGAGCAGGAAGATCAGTTCGGAATCGGTGGTGCCGTGCCTGGAGAGATAGAGATCGTCCGGCAGCATGATTTCCAGCGGCCGCCGCAGCTTTTCAAAATTCTCGATCTGGCCGTTGTGCATGAACGACCATTTGCCATGCACGAAGGGATGGCAATTGTCCCGCCGCGTGCCGCCCGAGGTCGCCGCCCGCACATGAGCGAGGAAAAGCGGCGAGCGGATCTGGTTGGCGAGGCTCTTGAGATTGCAGTCCGACCAGGCGGGCAGGATATCGCGGTAGAGGCCGGGCGTCTCGCGCTCGCCATACCAGGCGACGCCGAAACCGTCGCCATTGGTGGCGGTGCGGGCTTCGACGGCCGAATGCGACTGCGCGACCAGCGAATGGGCGGGCGAGGAAACCAGGTCCTCGATGAACAATGCATCTCCGCGATAAGCGGCCCAGCGGCACATGGGAAATCCTGCGAGGCTTTTGCTGTTGAATGTCAATGATCTCCCCATTTTAGTTAACGAAGTGTAAACCTCGGTCGATTTCTCGTGGTATTCCTGCATTCTGAGGTGCGCGTTGCGCGATATCCACAGATGGCGTGGCCGCTGCTGTCTCGCCGCTTTCGAATGGCTCCCTCTCCCGGACTTGGATGACGTCAATCTTGACGCCTTTTCGTCGCACATCTCTGCACACCCCTCCAAGGGTGACACGCGGTTCACCCGACGCTCACCGCCTACAATTTTGGCAACTGCGAGTTCATCTTTCGGAATGCGAGGGGGTGATCCGCGCGTTATCGAGGTCTCCGAGGAAAATCTGTTGAAAGGACCTTTTTGATACTGATCGATAATCGCGTAGCCATAGTCAAAAGCAGCTAGCGAAGCCAAAGTACGAATTATGTTTCAGCATTTTACGGCACTTCGTCGCCGCGGCTTCAATTTGTTTGAGGCTAGTTCGCGCCTTCTCACACATGCCATTGTGATCTCCGGGCTCCGGATATCCGAGGAGCACCACAGCTCTGGTGGCGACAGCAATCCTCTCTCGATTTCGTCCTGTCGCCATTCTGCGAACAAGCATCGGCAGATCTTGCGATTGTTCGGGAAGATCGCACGTGGCTGCCGCAAGTTGAACAAGCGCGTAACCCGCATCGACGGGGTCGCTCTTGTACAGGAGTTCAAACTCGGCTTGCGCCACTTTAGGTTCAGCTTTCAGCCCTGCTATAGAGTTGTCATTAGCGAGCACAGGAGCGGCCCACAAGATTGCCGATAATGTGATGATTGCGATCCTAAGCATAGGTGCCTTTCTCATAGTTACGCAGTGGGGCGGGAGCGTTTCCTTATCCCTGATTGGACAAACGAATTCCTGTCAGATCATCCCGGTGACAAGTTGTCACCTCTTGGCGCTAGATAGGCCAATGTACCGCCGCTGCAGCGGAGGCAGTCAGAATATTGAACGCTCTGTTCTTCCAGCACCGGCTGTCACGGGACACGGCGCAGCCTATATTCACGTCAAGTTGAACAGTGAGGAGCGAACATGTCTATCCGCCCCGTAAAATCCGAATCCCGCGCCCAGCCGACCATGGAAGGCGCCGGCGTCCATCTGCATCGCGTCTTCGGCTTCGGCGATCCGTCGCTGACCGATCCCTTCCTGATGATGGACGATTTCCGCAATGATGACCCGGCGAAGTATAGAAACGGCTTTCCCTGGCATCCGCATCGCGGCATCGAAACCATCACCTATGTGCTGGCTGGCACGGTCGAACATGGCGACAGCCTCGGCAATCACGGCCTTTTGGGCGCCGGCGACGTGCAGTGGATGACGGCCGGGTCCGGCATCATGCACAAGGAAATGCCGAAGGGCGATTTCGCCGGCCGCATGCACGGCTTCCAGCTCTGGGCCAACCTGCCCTCATCGCTGAAGATGACCGCGCCGCGCTACCAGGACATCAAGTCGGCAGACATTCCGGTCGTGGTCGACGATGACGGCACGGCTGTCCGCGTCATCACCGGCAATTTCTGGGGCAAGACCGGTCCCGTCGATGGCGTTGCCGCCGAGCCGGTCTATCTCGACATCTCCGTGCCGCCGGGCAAGAAGAAGACATTTGCGGTCGACACCTATCGCAAAGCCTTCGCCTACATCTTCGCCGGCTCCGGCACATTCCGCGACGCCTCGAAACCGTTCGGCGTCAAGGTCGAGAAGGAAGTCAACGGCGAGGAATTGAACATCCGCGACATGAGCGGCAATCGCACGCTGGTCGTCTTCGACACCGGCGATGAAGTCACCGTTCAAGCGGGCGACGAAGGTATCCGTTTCCTGCTCGTCTCCGGCAAGCCGATCGAGGAGCCGGTCGCCTGGCATGGCCCGATCGTGATGAACACCCGTGAAGAGATCATGCAGGCGATGCGTGACCTGCAGAACGGCACGTTCATCAAGGCGGAGCACTGAGCGCTCAGCGCTGATGCGTTTGGCCCGGTCCAAAAATTCTACCGGCTCGCCGAGCCGGTAGTTGTGATGTCGTTTTTGATGGTTTAGGAAACTCGAACACGGCGGCCATTCCGCCTGTAAGAGCCGGGCCTTCAGTCGAACATGCGCAAAGCACAACATAATTTCCACACCGCATTGTTCCGGCAGACGAGCCATTTGCTGACAGCGCGCGCCCGGTTGCGCGAGACGAAGCCCGGCGAAAAGCTCCGGATCCTGTCCTTCGGCAGCTCGATCGGCGAGGAATTGGTGACGTTGCGCTATCTCTTCCCGGAGGACGAGATCTATGGCTGCGACATCAATGACAAGCTGGTCGAGACGAGCCAGCGCTCGGTCGGCCACATCGTCACGGTCTTCACCTCGTCTGCAGAGGAAATCGCAGCGCACGGCCCCTATGATCTGATCTTCGCCTCGGCCGTGCTCTGTCTTTTTCCGACGCCCGACGATTTCGCGGAGCAGTTTCCCGTCTCCCGCTTCGATGAACTGATCGAGCTTTTCGATCAGAACCTCAATCCCGGCGGCCTCCTGGTCATCACCAATGCGTCCTACCGCTTCGTCGAAACGCCGGTTGCCGAAAACTACACCACATTGCGCGCAGACATCATCGACAGCGCCGGCTTCGTCGATGTGTTCAATCGCCGCGGCAAGCCCTATCTGCTGCGCGTCCCATCGGCTGGCGGCGTCGTCTTCAGAAAGCGCGGCCGCTTCCTGCCGCGCGACGACGAGGACTTGGCCGACAGCATTTTCGAGAAGAAACGGACGGCCGACGCTCCGGCTATTGAGACGATGCGACTTGCTCCCTCGCCGCCCGGTCTCGTGTCGCTCTACCGGCATACGCGCCGCAACACCGATTGGCTGGTCGAGGAGCCGCCGGAAGGCTGTATCGAAATCCGCTATGACTATGATTTCTGCCGCATCGACGGCACTGATACCTATGGCTACGTGCTGAAGACCAGTTGGACATCGTTGGTCGGCGAGGGATTTCATGAGCACCCGGAAATCTGGCGGCCCGTGCCGACGCTCGGCGCCGCCGACGCGGTCGGCTGACAATTCGCCGAGGGCGGATCTGGATTCTCGCTTCTCCCCGGAAGAATTTGATCCACGCCGCAAATGGGCCTTCCCATCGCGCGGGCTTTGATTAGATTGCCGCCCATCGTGTGGGGAGGCAGGCATGTACAGACTGTATGGATCATCCGGCTCGGGCAGCGTCTCGGTCGAAGCGGCACTGGCGGAAGCGGGTGCGACTTACGAAGTGGCTGAGATCAGCACCGCCGATGGCAAACACCTGACGGAGGAATTCCGCAGGATCAATCCGCGCCAGCAAGTGCCGGCATTGCAATTGCCGGATGGTTCGGTCATGACCGAGGGCTCGGCCATGATGCTGCATCTGGCCGATGCCTTCCCCCATTCCAGCCTGGCGCCGCTGCCCGGCACCGCAGCGCGTGCGCAGCATGACCGCTGGCTGATCTTCATGGCGATCAACATTTACGAGGGCGAGCTGCGCAAGGCCTATTCGAGCCGCTATTCTGACGACGCCGCGAGCGTAAAGGCTATCGCCGAAGATTATGTCAATCGTCATTACCGGATCATCGAGGATGCGATCAGCGGTCCCTTTCTGGTCGGTGAGACCGTGACCACGGCCGACATCTATCTCTGGATGCTGGCCTTCTGGATGGACCAGGATTGGCTGGCTGCCAATTGCCCGAAAGTGAAAGCTATCGCGGACACCGTCGCCGCCCGGCCGCTGATCGCCCCGATTCACCAGGCGCATTTCGGTTAAGTCCATGCAGATCGACGGTCACTGCCATTGCGGCCATGTGCGCTATGAGGCCGAGATCGATCCGGACATGGTGTCGATCTGCCACTGCACCGATTGCCAGCAATTGACCGGCACGGCCTATCGGGTGACGGCCCGCGCCCGGGCCGAGGATGTCAGGCTGACGGCCAATCCGCCGAAAATCTACAGGAAATTCGGCGATAACGGCCGTCCGCGGCTGCAATATTTCTGCCCCGAATGCGGCTCGCCGCTGTTCACCACCGGCGAAGGCGAGGATGCCGCCATCTGGGGCATAAGGGTGGGCACGATCACCCAGCGACGCGCGCTCAGCCCGAAGCGGCAGAAATGGTGCAGCTCGGCTCTGCCCTGGGTCGACGACATTTCCGGCCTGCCGCGCTCCGAGGGCGACTGATGGCCGAGGCTGCTTTCGGGATCGACCAGGCAGCCGATTTCCTCTCATCTCATGGTTTTGCGCCGCCGTTCGAGATTTCCGTCCTGCGCGGCGGCTACTGGAACCTGGTGATGAAGGTCACTTCTGCTGAAGGCCGCTTTGTCCTGAAGCGCTATAGGGAAGTTCTGCCCAATTCATTGTTCCCGAATCTGCCGGAGGCGGAGGCTACCGCTCTCGAACGATTGCAAGGGCTTGGCGTGGCGCCTGAGCCGATGGGTTTCTGGCCGGAGGAGAAAATCCTCGTCTACGGCTATGCGGAAGGCGATCTCTGGTCGGGCGATCTGGCGGCGGTCGCCGACCTGCTCCGGCGCAAAGAGCGCGCCGCACCGGCCGGTTTCCGCCAGGTCCCGTGGCGGCCGAAGGACATTCTGGAGCAGGGCGATGGCCTTCTGGCGAGATGTGGCGATGACGTTCTGAGCGCGCACCTTCGATCCTCCCGGCCGCAGCCGATCGACATAGCGCCGCCCGACAAAATGTCCTTGATCCATACCGATATCGGCGCCGGAAACCTGGTCGGTTCGGGCGAAAACCTCAGGCTGATCGATTGGCAATGCCCGGCAGAGGGTGACCTGGCGGAAGATGTCTATGCCTTCCTCTCGCCAGCCTTCCAGATCCTCAACGAGCGGATGCCGCTCGCCGGTACGGACGGCTTTTTCGACGCATTGGCCATGCCGGCAGTGTGCCAGCGGTATCGGGCGCTCCGCCCCTATTTCGCCTTTCGTATGGCCGCCTATTGCTGCCTGCGTTATCAGGGCGCCGGCGAAGACAGGCAACTCCATGACCGCTACCACGCCGCCATGCTTGCCGAGCTTGCCCATGTCGAGGAGACGCCATGATCATCGATCTCGCGGTGCATTGTTTCAGCATGTGGCACCATTTCCGCCACGCGCCGGGTTTTGACGCGATCACCTATATCGACACCATGGAAAGCCTCGGCTTCACCGGCATCAACCTGTCGCTCAATGACGAGAATTATCGTCATCTCGGCGGCAGGGAGCCGGAACGGATGGACCGGGTGCGTGAACGGCTGGCGCGCTCCGGCCTCAGCCTCGAAATCGACACCAGCGGCACCGAGCCCACGCATCTGCGCACGTTGATCGGCGCTGCCGAGCGCATGGGCGCCCAGAGTATGCGGCTCTACACGCGCCATCGCGGCACGCCGGCCGAGATGATGGAGCGCACCATCGCCGATCTCCGTGCCGTCATGCCGGATGCGGAACGAGCCGGCATCGTGCTGGTCATCGAAAACCACGAGGATTTCATCGGTCCGGAACTGGCGCAGATCGTCGAGGCCGTCGGCCACGATAAGCTGAAAATCCTCTATGACTACGGCAATTCGCAAATGGTGCTGGAGGATCCGGAAGCCGCGCTCGACGCCGTGCTGCCGCATGTCCACTCCGTGCATGTCAAGGACCACATGATGGTGCGGCCGGAACATGCCGGACGGCTGACCGTGGCCGGCGTGCCGATCGGCGAGGGCGCCTTGCCGGTCAAGGAATTGACGCGGCGATTGCTGGAGCACGGGCTGCGGCGCATCACCTTCGAGAATGTCTGGGCCTATAGCGCGCCGATCCAGGCCGGGCGGCAGCCGCTTGCCGGGGTGGTCCTTGGCGAGGGCTCGTTCGCCTATGCCGAGCCGCCCTTCGACCCTGCCTTCCTGGTTCTGGACCAGTCGAACGTCGCGCCGCAGGATCTCGTCCGCCTCGAACAAGATGCCCTGATCCGCGGCCTCGCCTCGTTCAAGCAGACGCTCGCCGAGCTCGGCGTCACCGGTTATCGCTCATCGCTTCAGGCGGTCGGATAGGGGCCGTCGGCGAACACCTCGTCGTGGTAACCTTTGCTGCCGATCTCGATCGAGAGCGCGCTGCGGAAATCGCGGCCCGCCCGCAATGATGCCAGCACATGAGCGAAATCGTGACGGGGTTGCCAGCCCAGTGCTTCGCGGGCGGCGCGGTTGTCATAGACCCGGTCGAAATCGGAATACATCGTCCAGCCGGCCTTGGTATAGAGCGCTGCAGCGCCGGGGAAGAGCCGCTCGACCACATTCACGCCGCCGCCACGCAGATCGGCGAGGTCATCTCTCGAGAATGGCGTCGTCGCCGAAATGATATAACGCCCGAAGCCGATCACGCCCGCCTTTTCTGCCGCGAGCAGATGTGCAGAGACGATGTCGGCAATATCGGCGCGGCGGTAGAGCAGTTCATTGGCTTGCGAATTTTCCTTGCTGAACAGGCCGCGAACGTCCGGATCGTCGTCTTCCTCAGGAAAGAAGCGGGACGTGCGGAGAATGATCACCGGCAGCTTGTGCCGCCGATGGAAGAGTTCGCAGAGCCCCTCGGCCGCGGCCTTGGTCACGCCGTAGATATTCTTCGGCACCGGCGTGACGCTTTCGTCGATCCAGGCCGCGGGCTGATCTGGCGAAGGGGAAAGTGCCGCGCCGAAAGTGCTGGTCGTGCTGGTGAAGACGAAGGYGCGGACGCCGACAGCCAGCGCCTCCTCCAGGAGATTGAGCGTGCCGGCTATGTTGGTCTGGACGAAGGCGTCGTAGCTGTGCGTGGCAACATGCGGCTTGTGCAGCGTCGCGGTGTGCAACACGACCTCGACGCCGCCCATGGCCTGCCGCACGGTGTCGCGGTCGGTGATCGAGCCGGTATGGTCGGTGAAATCCGAGGCTTTGATGTCGATGCCGCGCACCGGCTGGCCCGCGCCCCTCAATGTCCGCATCAGCGCTTCGCCCAGATGGCCGGCACTGCCTGTAACCAATATCGTCATGAAATCAATTCCTTCCACCATGACTATGGCGGACCCTAGCAGTCGCTTCGGCGGTTGGACAATTCAGAAAAACTGGATCAGATTCGAGCTCGGCATGCGTGCCTGAATTGGCCAAGCCGCCAAGCAGGAGTGACACCACACCCTGACAGAAACTGGCACCAGCGCCGCTATGGTGCGGGCCGTCGGCAAATGGAGGAAACCATGCTCGATCATGTCGGTCTCAGGACCAAGCGACTGAAGGAAATGACAGCCTTTTATGAAGCCGTGCTCGCGCCGCTCGGCGCTAGCAAGCAGATGGATTTTGGCGTCGCGGTCGGTTTCGGCAAGCCGAACGAGGCGCCGCTCTGGCTCGGCGAGGCGGAGGGTGAAGCGACTGTATCATCCGTGCATCTGGCGCTGACCAGCCCGGATCGCGCTTCCGTCGATGCCTTCTACAAGGCGGCAATGGCGGCCGGTGGCAAGGACAATGGTGGACCCGGCCCGCGCCCGGATTACCACGAGCATTATTACGCCGCCTTCGTCATCGATCTGGACGGCAACAATCTCGAAGTTGTCTGCCACAAGCCGGAATAGTCTGCCGGCCCGGCATCCGAATGCCGGGCCTGTCTCCGTTGATGCGCCTGTCAGGCTGCCTGTTGCATCTGTCCAAGCACCTCATCGAGACCCACATGTCCCTGGAAGCCGCCGCTGCTTTGCGCAGGCTCCCCATGCTCGATTGCATGGGCAAAACGTACGGCCGGATCTTCGAGCAGACGTTCGTAGAGACTGTTGAGCCCGGTAAATTTCCGGCGGTCGACCACCTGGTGGAAATCATTCCAGCGGGCGATCCCGATAAAATAGGCATCTGCCAGGCTCTTCGTGTCGCCAACCAGCCATTTGCGATCGCCAAGCAGCGCTTCGAGCTGGGCATGCCGCTTTTCGACTTTCTTGACGCCATAGTCCCGCAGTGCCTGCTTCGCCCCAGGATCGAGCGAATGCTCGAACGAATACCAGAGCGGGCTGAAGGCGCCGAAGAAGCTGGTGTTGAGAAAGGCCAGCATCTGGTGCAGGCGGTCGTCCTCCGGCGATGCCGGCTCGAAGCCGAGGCCCTTGCTGCGCGCCTTGACCGAAATATGGTGCAGGATCGCCATGCTCTCGCTGAGAATGCTGCCATCCGGCAGCATCAGCGACGGCGTCTCGCCAATGGGATTGATCCGCTTGAAATCCTCGCTGGAGACGACCTTCGGCATGTCGACGCGGCAGAGATGGTATTTGGCGCCGAACCATTCGAGCGCCACGATCGAACCGAACGAGCAGCCTTCCGGCACGCCATAGAACAGGGTCAGGGGCATCGGTCATTCCTTTCGGGTTGATTGATATCGACCCGATCTATATGCTTTCGTGGAAGCTGGAGCAGAAGACGTTCAATTTGCGCAGCAATGTCCACAGATGTAGACAATGAATCTCAACGATCTGCAGATTTTCGTTCAGGCGATCGAAAGCGGCGGCTTCACCGCCGCCGGCAAGCGCCTCGGCATTCCCAAATCGACGGTCAGCAAAAGGGTGGCGGAGCTTGAAGCGCAGCTGGGCGTCCGCCTCGTCCATCGCACGTCGCGCAGTTTTTCGTTGACCGAGCTTGGCCGCGATTTCTTCCAGCATGCGCGCGCTTCGGTCATCGAGGCGGAGAATGCCGAAAATCTCGTCCGCACTCATCTCGGCGAGCCGAGCGGCACGGTGCGGCTCACCACCTCGGTCCCGACGGCCCAGTTCACGCTTGCCCCGCACCTGCCGGAACTTTCGGCGCGCTATCCGAAGCTTGTGCTGTCACTGCATGTCACCGATCGCTTCGTCGATATCGTGCAGGAGGGGTTTGATCTGGCGATCCGCAGCCATGTCCAGCCGTTGCCGGATTCGGCGCTGGTGCAGCGGCGGCTCGCAACACATGCTTTCCTGGTGGTCGCCTCACGGGATTATCTTGCGCGGCATGGTGCGCCGATGCAGCCGGAAGAGCTGGTATCGCATCGCATCATCGCCGGTGGCGCCAGCGATGTCACATGGCGGCTGGAGAGCGATGAGGGCGAAAAGATTACTCTTGATCTCCAGCCGGTGCTCGCCGCCGACGAACCTTTCGTACTGCTGAAAGCCGCCGCTGCAGGCATTGGCATCACCTGCCTGCCGACCTCCATCTGCCGTCCCGCACTTGAGGATGGCACGCTTGTCCACCTGCTGCCGGATTGGACAGCCGGCAGCGTGACGACAACCATCCTGATGCCCCATCGCCGCGGCCAGTTGCCGGCCGTACGCGCCGTCGTCGATTTCCTGCAGGAACGGCTGGGTGACTAGATTCACGCCTATATTCGCTCAGCGTCGCCTGCCCGACGCAGGACTTTTCGGCGATGTAGAGCGCGCAGACGCCGTCCTCGACCGGATCGCCGTCAAGCTGTGGCGGGACATGTGTGGGTCCTTGAGCCACTCGAGAACGGCTGGTCTTTTGTCCCTGCCGGCGCTTTGTAGAGGTCGGCATCTTGCATTTCGTTTTTTGCCAAGTAACGAAGTAATATCAATCTCCGCGAGGCCAGAATCGTGACCGATATCACCGACATCACTCCCGAACGCATCATCGCAGCCGAGACGTTGATCCGGCCGCATATCCGCCATACGCCTGTGATGACGGTTGCCATGGAGGATTTCGGGCTTTTCGGCGGACCGCTCGACCTCAAGCTCGAATGCCTGCAGCATTCCGGCTCCTTCAAGGCGCGCGGCGCCTTCACCAATCTCCTGACCCGCGACGTGCCGCCTGCCGGTGTCGTAGCGGCCTCCGGCGGCAATCATGGCGCAGCCGTGGCCTATGCCGCGATGAAGCGCGGCATCAAGGCAACGATCTTCGTCCCGTCGATCAGCCCTCAGGCCAAGACAGACCGGATCAGAAGCTTCGGCGCCGATCTCGTCATCGGCGGCGACCGTTATGCAGACGCGCTCGCCGCCAGCCAGGATTTTGCCGCGCAATCCGGTGCCATGCAGATCCACGCCTATGACCAGCCCGAGACACTGATCGGCCAGGGCACGCTGGGCAAGGAGATCGAGGCGGACCTTCCCGATATCGACACGCTGCTCGTCGCCGTCGGCGGCGGCGGGCTGATCGGCGGCATCGCCGCTTGGTATCAAAGCCGCATCCATGTTGTCGCGGTCGAGCCGGAAGAAGCGCCGACGCTCAACCGCGCACTCGAGGCCGGCCATCCGATTGACGCCCCGGCAGGTGGCATCGCTGCCGATTCACTGGCGCCGAAGCAGGTCGGCCAGCTGATGTTCCCCATCGCCCAGAAGCATGTCGGCCTTTCCGTTCTGGTGGCCGACGACGCGATCCGCACGGCGCAGAAAGCGCTCTGGGATCATGTGCGCGTGGTCACGGAACCCGGCGGCGCCGCCGCCCTGGCCGCAATCCTCTCCGGCCGCTACAAGCCGGAAAAGGACGAACGCGTCGCCGTGCTGGTCTGCGGGTCGAACACGACGGCGGTGAAGTTCGACTGAGGCTGGGCTTTCCTTCATAGCATCCCGGCGATAATGCTGTGTCATGTTCCAGCTACAGCAACCGGCCACGTTCGCACAGATCATCAGGAAAAGCAGGTTTCTCGCCACCGCGTTGCCGATCGCCAGTGACGAGGAGGCAAAGGCCGCGATCTCTGCGCACGGCCATGCCGACGCCACCCACAATTGCTGGGCTTGGCGGATCGGCGCCGCCTATCGCTTCTCCGATGACGGCGAACCGAGCGGCACGGCGGGCAAACCCATCCTTGCGGCCATCGACGGTCAATCGCTGGACAGGGTCGTCGTGATCGTCACCCGCTGGTTTGGGGGAATCCTGCTTGGCAGCGGCGGCTTGGTGCGCGCCTATGGCGGCACGGCGGCGGCGTGTATCAAGGGCGCGCCTTTGGTCGAAATGAAGCCTACGGTCGAGGGCATGATCAGCCTCGAATTTTCTGAACTCGCGCGAGTGAAGGCGAAGCTGGCGTCCTACAAGGATGTACGGATTGCGGATGAGCGGTTCACGGAGAAGGGCGCCGATCTGGTCGTCCGTTTGCCGGAGGCAGAACTTGAAGCTATTTCCAGATTGGTTTTGGATTTGACCAGTGGGCGTGCGGGCATCGCGGTTGACTGACGATGGGCTGTGCTTTCGGTACCCGTCAGCGTGTGTGTGGCCGATCCTTCGAGGCTTTTCCGACCGCGTCGAAAAAAGCACCTCAGGATGAGGGGGAGTGTGGAGCGCTGCGGGTGCCCCAATCTCCCCTTGCCGGAACAGTGCTTGTGGCCGTGCAGAGGCCTCAATCTCCACCTCACCCTGAGGTACTTTTTCGACGCAGTCGGAAAAGCCTCGAAGGGTCCTGCGGCAACCGCCTCACGCCACTTAAGCTGCCTTCGCCACCTGATATTCCTTGATCGCCACCATCTTGATCGCAGGATAGCGCTCCGATTCATAGCGCAGCGAAAAGCTGTCCTGCGCCAGGAAAACCGGGTCGCCATCGAGGTCGCGGGCAATATCGCCGCGCCGGGCGGTGACGAATTTGTCCAGATCGAGCGGGTTGTCGGCCGAGATCCAGCGGCAGATCGAGAAGCGGGAAATCTCGAAGCTCACCGGCAGGCCATATTCCGCCGATAGCCGTTCCTTCAGCACATCGAGCTGCAGCGCTCCGACCACGCCGACAATGGCCGGCGAACCATCCTCCGGCGAGAACAGCTGCACGACGCCTTCCTCGGCCATCTGCTGCAGCGCTTCCTTCAGCTTCTTCGCCTTCATCGCATCTTCCAGCCGCACGCGGCGCAGAATCTCCGGCGCGAAATTCGGCACGCCCTGGAACACCAGCTGCTCGCCTTCGGTCAGAGTATCGCCGATGCGAAGCGTGCCGTGGTTCGGAATGCCGACCACGTCGCCGGCATAGGCCGTGTCGGCCAACTGGCGCTGCGAGGCGAAGAAGAATTGCGGCGCCGTCAGGCCCAACTGCTTGCCGGTACGGGCGAGCCTGGCCTTCATGCCGCGCTCGAGCTTGCCGGAGCAGACGCGGGCAAAGGCGATACGGTCGCGATGGTTGGGGTCCATGTTCGCCTGGATCTTGAAAACGAAGGCGGTCATGTTGTCTTCGGCCGCATGCACGGTGCGGATATCGGCCACCTGGTCGCGCGGCGGCGGGGCGAAATCGCCGAGCGCATTGATCAGGTCGCGGACGCCGTAATTCCTCAGAGCCGAGCCCCAGAGCACCGGCGTCATATGGCCGTCGAGGAAGGCGTCGCGATCGAACGGCCTGCAGGCTTCCTTGGCGAGATTGGTTTCGTCGATGAAGGCGTCACGTTCGTTTTCGGGCAGCCGGTTGGCCACCGCTTCCGGGCCGTTGACCGAGACCGGCACGATCTCGGTGTCGGAGCCGCGCACGCTGTTCTCCGCCAGATGATAGGAGCCGCAGAATGTCTTCGAGCGGCCGATCGGCCAGGTCAGGGGCGCCGTGTCGAGCGCCAGCTTCTCCTCGACCTCGTCGAGAATCTCGAACGCGTCGCGGCTCTCGCGGTCCATCTTGTTGATGAAGGTGATGATCGGGATGTTGCGCAGCCGGCAGACTTCGAACAGTTTCAGCGTCCGCGGCTCGATACCCTTGGCGGCGTCGATCACCATCACCGCGGCGTCGACGGCGGTCAGCGTGCGATAGGTGTCGTCGGCAAAATCTTCGTGGCCTGGCGTGTCGAGGATGTTGAAGACATTGCCTTCATATTCGAAGGTCATCACCGAGGTGACGACCGAGATGCCGCGCTCACGTTCGATCTTCATCCAGTCCGAGCGGGTCTGCATGCGATCCTTCTTCGCCTTGACTTCGCCGGCGAGCTGGATGGCGCCGCCGAACAGCAGCAGCTTTTCCGTCAACGTCGTCTTGCCGGCGTCCGGATGCGCGATAATCGCAAAGGTGCGGCGGCGGGAAATCGCCTCGGCCAATTCGTCTGTCATCGTCGTGAAAATCCTGTTGGTTGCCGGCTATCTAGCGATTTGGGCCGGCAAATGCAATTGACCGGCAGCACCGCCTGCGCAACAAAGCGCCATGACCCAGAAAAGCATGATCACACCCGTTATCGGCCTCGTCCGCCTGCCGCATGCCGAGGACCTGCCGCTGCCATCCTACGAGACCGAAGGGGCGGCCGGCATGGATATCCGCGCCGCCATTCCCGCCGACAAGCCGATCGTGCTGAAGCTCGGCAACCGGGCGCTGATCCCGACCGGCTTTGTCATGGAAATCCCGCCGGGCTATGAGGTGCAGGTCAGGCCGCGCTCCGGTCTGGCGGCCAAGCACGGGATTACCTGCCTCAACACGCCCGGCACGATCGATAGCGACTATCGCGGCGAAGTGCATGTGCTGCTGATCAATCTCGGCGAGGAGCAATTCGTTGTCGAACGCGGCATGCGCATCGCCCAGCTTGTCGTCGCTCCGGTCGTGCAGGCGGTCATGGAGGAAAGAGCGCTGGCCGGCATGACCACGCGCGGTGCCGGCGGCTTCGGCTCGACCGGGCTGCAATGACGGGGCCGGTCGAGCGGGATGGGCTGACGCTGAAGGCCGGCTATTTCGACGACCCCGCGGCATTCCAGGCGCTGGCGGATCTGATCTTCGACACGTTCTCATTGGACATAACGCTGGTTGACCGGTTCGGCGGCCCCGATCCGAGTTCCATGCCATTCGGCTGGTTCGACAAGAGCGGCCAATGCGTCGCCAATTTCTCTGCCTTTGCTATGCCGCTGATGGTCGACGGCAAGCCGGTTCGGGCCGTGGGCTACCAATCGGGTGCCGTCAGGCCGGAATACCGTGGCCGCGGTCTCTATCGCGATGTGATGCGCCGGGCCTTCCAATGGTCTGAAAACCAGGGTTACGCATCCGGCCTGCTGCTCACCGAAACGCCGGCGCTTTACGAGCCCTACGGTTTTCGCTCTGTGCCGCAATGGAGTTTCCTCGTGCCGAGGCTGGCGAAGACGACGGTCACTGCGGCGCGGCCGTTGTCGATCGATGCACCGGCCGATGCCGCGCTGATCCGTGCACTGCTCGATGCCCGCATACCGGTGTCGGAGCGCTTTGCGGTCGCAGGCCACGCAATCGAATTCATGCTCAACGCCTGCTTCAATCCAGCGGCGCGATTGAGCTATCTGCCTGATGTCGATGTGGTGGTCGCATGGGCTGAGATCGATGGCCGGTTCCGGCTGCTCGACGTCGTCGGCCGCATGATCCCGAACCTCGCCGAAATCGTCGCAGCAATCGGTATCGAGATGGAAGAGGTGGAAGTAATGTTTCCGCCCGATCGGCTCGGCCTGCAGGATATGCCGATGCGAGGGCCACGGCTCGACTATCTTATGGTCAAGGGCGCGCTTCTGGATGTGTTGAAGGACAGGCAAGTCATGCTTTCGCCGATGGCGGATTTCTGACAATTTCTCGTGTGATAGATCACCAATCGGAAAAAATAGAAATAGCCGTATAAAATACGGAATAATTAAAACATGTCCATAAATTTCTTATTTCGGTGGTTGACCTGACGCTGCCGATTGCGTATGGCTGTATGCGCACCAAGCTGGAGTGCCGCCATGACGCTTTCCACCATCGCCGCCTACGCTTTCGCCTTGTTTGTCGTCGCCCTGATTCCCGGGCCGGGGATCACGGCGCTGGTTGCGCGCGCCCTCGGCGCCGGCTTTGCCGAGAGTTTTGCCATGGCGCTTGGCATCATGCTCGGCGACATCATTTTCCTGTCGGCCGTGGTGTTGGGTCTGTCCGTCCTGGCGCAGGCCTTTGGCACTGTTTTTCTGGTCATCAAGTTTCTCGGCGTCGCCTATCTCGCCTGGCTTGCGCTGAAGATGTGGCGCGCCGGCATCATCAAGACGGATATCACGACAGTGCCGCGCCGAACCATCACGCATTCCTTCCTGTCGGGCCTGTTCGTCACGCTCGGCAATCCAAAGGCGATGATTTTCTATGTGGCACTGGTTCCGACACTGGTCAGTCTCGACCAGATCCGGTTTGCCAGCTACCYGGAACTGGTCGCGATCACCTTCATCGTGCTGACGGTAGTCACGGTCCCCTATATTCTGCTCGCGGCCAAAGCGCGCAATTTCCTGCGCCATCCCGCCGCGCTGAAGCGGGTGAACCGGATCTCGGCCAGCTTCCTGGCCGGCACAGCGGCCTATATCGCGCTTCGCTCGAACTGAGGCAAGACGCTGCCGTCTGGCCGCCTTTGGGAGTTTATTTCCGCAAACCCGGTTGGCGCATGCGAATCTCTCTGGAAATATCGGCACTTGCAGCCTAGTTTCCTCTCGACAACAGGGAGAAACGCCATGGCGGAAACACGCAAGCCCGGTCGGGGCCGGATCTACAATTCGATTACGGAAACCATCGGCGACACGCCGCTGGTGCGGCTGGACAAGCTGGCGAAGGAGAAGGGGGTCAAGGCCAATCTGTTGGCCAAGCTCGAATTCTTCAACCCGATTTCGTCGGTCAAGGATCGCATCGGCGTAGCGATGATCGAATCGCTGGAAGCCCAGGGCAAGATCAAGCCCGGCGAGACAGTGCTGATCGAGCCGACCTCCGGCAATACCGGCATCGCACTCGCCTTCGCCGCGGCCGCCAAAGGCTACAGGCTGATCCTGACCATGCCCGAAACCATGTCGGTGGAGCGCCGCAAGATGCTGCTGCTGCTCGGCGCCGAGCTGGTGCTGACGGAAGGCTCGAAGGGCATGAAGGGCGCCATCGCCAAGGCCGAGGAACTGGCGTTGACGCTGCCCGACGCAATCATCCCGCAACAGTTCGAAAATCCCGCCAATCCGGAAATCCACCGCAAGACCACGGCCGAGGAGATCTGGAACGACACCAACGGTACGGTCGACATCTTTGTTGCCGGCATCGGCACCGGCGGCACGATCACCGGCGCCGGCCAGGTGCTGAAGGCAAAAAAACCGTCGATCAAAGTGGTCGCCGTTGAACCGGCGGATTCGCCGATCCTCTCCGGCGGTAATCCCGGCCCGCACAAGATCCAGGGCATCGGCGCCGGCTTCGCCCCGGCAATCCTCGACACATCTGTTTATGACGAAGTCATCACCGTCACCAACGACGACGCCTTCGCCAATGCCCGGTTGGTGGCAAAACTCGAAGGCGTGCCGGTCGGCATTTCCTCCGGCGCGGCACTGACGGCGGCGATCAAGGTCGGACAGCGCGAGGAAAATGCCGGCAAGAATATCGTCGTGATCATTCCCTCGTTTGCCGAACGCTATCTGTCGACCGTGCTGTTCGATGGATTGGGCGGTTAATTCGGCCAGCTTTTACGACGACCGATTTGGGCCGGCCCCATGCTGGCCCCTTCATATCGCCAGTCCGATGCGAGGCACTCGAAGGTCTCGTCCTTGAAATAGTAGAGGAAATGTCGGTCTCCGCCACCTTTCAGCGCGCGCCAGTCGGTCGGCGCGTCGCGGCGATCGTCAGGTCCGGTAATTTCGTAGAACTCTCCCCATCCCGGGGCCACTCCGCTATAGCGGCACTGCCCGAGATACCAGCCTTCGTCATTCGTCCGGCCCAGGCGCCAGCGGCTGCAGCCGGCAAACGTCAAGGTTCCCCACGCGTCATGCTCCGCCTCATTCGTCCATGGGCCGAGGAGAAAGCGGAGGGTTAGCGCCGACCCCACAACGGAGCATTCGGGCTCCGGCGAGCCCGGGCAAGCATCCCACATCGTGCTCAACCTGATGAAATCCGGCATCGGCCATTCCCCGATCACGCCGCACTCAGCAATCGATCACCAGCAATCCGGTATGAAATCGCCTCGGCAAGGTGAATGCGGCCGACATGCGCCGCACCGTCGAGATCGGCGAGCGTCCGCGCCACTTTCAGAATCCGATGATAGCCGCGGGCGGAAAACTTCATCCGGTCGGCTGCTTCGCGCAGCAGCTGCAATCCGCCGGCATCCGGCTCGGCGATCTTTTCGATCAGCATTGTCGAGCACCGGGCATTGCAATCCGTCTCCGGCTGGCCGGCGGCGATGAAGCGGTCGCGCTGCAATTGCCGCGCATTGGCGACGCGCTTGGCAACGACCGCGCTCGACTCGGCCGCTGCCGGGCGGATCAGGTCGAAGGCCGAGACGGCCGGCACGTCGACGCGAATATCGATGCGGTCGAGCAGCGGCCCGGAGATCCGGCCCTGATAGTCACTGACGCAACGCGGACCTCTTTGGCAGGTATGCCCCGGCTCGCCCGCCATGCCGCAGCGGCAGGGATTCATCGCCGCGATCAGCTGGATCCTGGCGGGGTAGCTGACATGATGGTTGGCGCGGGCGATGACGCATTCGGCGGTTTCAAGCGGCTGCCGCAGCGCATCGAGCGCCTGCGGGTGGAATTCCGGCAATTCATCGAGGAAAAGCACGCCATTATGCGCGAGCGACGCCTCTCCCGGCCGCGCTTTCATTCCACCACCGATGAGCGCCGCCATGGTGGCGGAATGATGCGGCGCCCGGAACGGCCGCCGGTCCGACAGCTTGCCGCCGGAAAGCTGGCCGGCGATCGAGTGGATCATCGACACGTCAAGCAATTCGCCTGATGTCAGCGGCGGCAGGATCGAGGGCAGACGCTGCGCCAGCATCGACTTGCCCGAACCGGGCGGCCCGACCATCAACAGATTATGCCCGCCAGCCGCCGCGACCTCCAGCGCCCGCTTGGCGCTTTCCTGGCCCTTGATGTCGGCGAGATCGGGGAGATTGGCCGGATTCTGGCGGACCGCAGGCTCGGGTCGGGTCAACACCTGCGTGCCGCGGAAATGGTTTGCCAGCCCGATCAGGCTGCGCGGAGCTAGGATATTGAAGCCTGGCCCGGCCCAGGCCGCCTCCGGTCCGCATTCATGCGGGCAGATCAGGCCCCGGTTCATCGCATTGGCCGCGATCGCCGCCGGTAGCACACCTGCGACCGGACCGATCGTGCCATCGAGATTGAGCTCGCCGATGACCAGAAATTCCGCCAACGCATCAGCCGGCACCGCGCCAAGTGACGCCATGATCGCCAGCGCAATCGGCAAATCAAAATGACTACCCTCTTTGGGCAAATCAGCCGGCGCCAGATTGACCGTCAGCCTTTTCGGCGGCATCGCAAGGCCGGAGGCATGAATGGCGGCCTGCACCCGTTCACGGCTCTCAGCCACGGCCTTGTCCGGGAGTCCGACGATCTGCACGGCGATCTTACCCGGCCCGAACATCACCTGCACATCCACCGGCACGCCCTCAATGCCCTGAAATGCAACCGTCCTGACTCTTCCAACCATGCGGCCTGTCCCTGCTCAATGCTGCCGTGAAACAACTTTCCCTGGTCAACGTCAACAGCTTGCAGCTAAACACAGGTCAAGGAATAAAACAAGAACAATGAACGAACAAAAATCTATCCCGCTGGTGTCTGGCCTAAAACACCGTTCTTACCAAGGGCGGACACCAAACCACCTTGGGGGAAATTACCGATGGCAGGTCAGCATCGCAATTGTAATGTTGCCGGGCACTTTGAGTTTTCGGCCGGCTTGATGGCAGCCGGCCCCGTCGCATAGTGACGGCGCATGAGCGTCTTCAGCGACATGGATGCTGTTGTGCTTGATGCAACGCCAGAAATCGGCACGAGATGAGTGAACATCTCGTCAACGTCCGGGGAAGTCGTCCACCGCGCGCTGCCACCACCGGCCACCCGACGAACAGCTAATTTGCCAACGGCGGAAACGGAGCGTGGTATGAACAAGGCTGCTATAAATCGGCTTGATACCATTTTGCTTCATAGTCAACACCCTTAACTTTGTCCATATCCAAGTAGTTCAATTTATGATAGAGATTTTGTGATTGGAGAATCATTGTGAAATTCAACGAACAACACCAAATCATTCTGGATGCCTTTTATAACCGCCGCTACGGCGTGTCCCCCACTGCTACGAGAAGCGCCGTGGAGAGCCATGCGAGGAGACACCTGCTCAAGGGGGCCGACTATACGAAGGCACTCGACAGCGCCATTGCGGCCGGCCTGCTCGTAAGCATGTCGGACGCGAGCTTGGCCATCAGGGGCGCAGGTCGGAACATGCTGCCTAAGTAATCACCGACCACGGCTGCGACAGCCGCTTCCGATCTTGCAGATTTCGGCAGGCCAAGTGACAAAAAAGAACGACAAGCGAACAAAATTGTAGGCCGGCGCAGCAAGTTTGCAGAGAATTTTAAAGCGGCAGCAGAGGCGGCCGTGGAACCGCCGCGATTGCCCTCAACCCCGCCGTCTCTCGACAGCATCCCAGAACAATGCCGCAATATCGGCACCGCCGAATTTCCGCACTTCGCGGATGCCGGTCGGCGAGGTCACGTTGATCTCGGTCATATAATCCCCGATCACATCGATGCCTACGAGGATGAAGCCGCGTTCACGGAGCGCGGGGCCGATGCGGCGGCAGATTTCCTGTTCGCGTTCGGTGAGTTCAGTCTTTTCAGCCCGGCCGCCGACATGCATGTTGGAGCGGCTGTCGGTCTCGGACGGCACGCGGTTGATGGCGCCGGCGGGCTCGCCGTCGATCAGGATGATGCGC
The DNA here is from genome assembly GCF_056403555.1 of Rhizobium sp. P2_G2. Classification (NCBI taxonomy): domain Bacteria; kingdom Pseudomonadati; phylum Pseudomonadota; class Alphaproteobacteria; order Hyphomicrobiales; family Rhizobiaceae; genus Rhizobium; species Rhizobium sp. P2_G2. Next base: position 212,537 of record NZ_JBFUFF010000002.1, on the reverse strand, counting down.
TTGTCGCCTTTGCGGACGTCGGGCAGGTATTGCTGGGCGATGAACGGTTCGCGGAACATTTGGTTGAACATTTCGAGCAGTGAGGTGAAATTGCGGTCGTCACGCGACGAGTGAAAGACGCCGGCGCCGCCATTGCCGTAAAGCGGCTTCAGGATGATGTCGCCCATTTCGGCACGGAAGGCGGCGATCTCCGCGGGATCGCGGGTGATCAGCGTCTTCGGCATCAGGTCGGCGAATTCGGTGACGAAGATCTTTTCCGGCGAATTGCGCACCCAGTTGGGATCATTGACCACGAGCGTCTTCGGATGGATGCGCTCCAGCAGATGCGTCGACGTGATATAGGCCATGTCGAAGGGCGGGTCCTGGCGGAGCAGCACCACATCCATCGTCGACAGATCCACGCGCTCCGGCGCGCCGAGCGTATAGTGGTCGCCCTTGACATCGCGCAGCGTCATCGGCTCGACAGTGGCGATAATCTTGCCGTCGCGCATGGAGAGGCGGCTTGGCGTATAGTGGAAGAGATTGTAGCCGCGGGTCTGAGCTTCGAGGCTCATGGCAAAGGTGGAATCGCCGGTGATGTTGATCGAGGACACATGGTCCATCTGCACGGCGACGTTCTTGATCTTTGCCATGGGAATGCTCTCCTGCCCCTGAATGCGTGCGGATGATGTAGGACGGGCACGCCGGTCTGGCAAGCCCATCCGGCCAGCCGGTCTGGCTAGCCAGTCTGGGATCAGGCGAAGCCGTCGATGCGGCAGGTGATGTGGTCGTGGTCGGAGAGCGGCCGGCCGGTCCCATCGAGCGAAGGCGTGATCTCCGAATGGCCGATGATCAGGCCGCGCGACAGGAACCAGTCAAGCTTCATCGCGCGTTCCGGCCAGTGGGTGATCAGGCTCGGCCGCGTCGTCATCTGTTCGATCGGGCCGCCATGGCGGGTGAAGCCACGCGTAGCGCTCATCGGAAACAGGCCCTCGGCCTCGAAATCGCCGCCGGCGTGGTTGCCGGTGTTGAGATCGCCGCCGATGAGGATCGGCAGGGCAGGGAAGGCGGCTTCGATTTCGTCAATCAGTTCCTTCGTCTGCCGCTCGCGATAAGCGGCCGTGGTGGCGCTTTCGAGATGCACGGAGACGGCGACGAAAGGCCCTGCTTCGGTGGAGATCAGGCCGCCGACGGCGCAGCGTTCGCCGATGCGTGGCTGATCGGCATCGTTGCGCCACAGACGCTCGCCCAAGAGGCGGACCATGAACGGCTGCTCGATCGGCACGGAGGAGACAAGGCCGTTGCCGTGGAAACCTTTCTCGTTGATGCTGTCGCGGCAGAAACCACGCTCGGTGTCCGAGCCGAGGCCCATTTCCAGGAATTCGACGCCATAGGCATAGGCCATGCGCATCGCGCTCGCCAAATCTGCGGTCGTATGGCGCTGGGCGGTGCGGGCCATGCCATTGTCCATCTCGGACAGCAATACGACGGCTGGTTCGCTCTTTTCTACATGCGCGGCGCTATCCTCGACGAACAGGCAGCGTTCCAGGTTCCAGGCGGAGACGTTGAACGGGAAGGCGAGCGGCAGGGTGCGGGACGGCGATCCGCCGGTCTCGACCGTGCCCATCGCGCCGAGCCGGCTCATGATCGCATCATGCGCTTCGACGGTTTTGGGACCAACCAGCTGGGCGCGCTCTTCGAGCGAAATCACATCGAGGGCGGAAACTGCGGCACGGATCATTGCACCTGCGCCTGGACTGCGGCGATATCCGCCGCCGGGATCGGGCTGCCGGCGATGCGCTTGCCATCAGTGGCAGAGAAATAGTGAAAATGGTCGGTCGCGATCGTCAGGCCCATGCGCTCGCCGAACGGCTGGGCCGAGGGGGCGGCGACCGTGATCTGCTGCCCACCGACCGTGCCATGCAGCAGACGCTGGGCGCCGAGTTCCTCGACATAATCAAGATGGAACGCGATCCGGCCTTCGATATCGAGCGAGGCCTTTGCATCCTCGGCACGGAAGCCGACGATCAGCTTTGGTTCTTTCGGGGCACCGGCGCTGGCGGGCACTGACTGATCACCGATGCGAATGCCGTCAGGGCCATTCTCGGCATTGACCAGGTTCATCGCCGGTGAGCCGATGAAGCCCGCGACAAAGGTCGAAGCCGGCTTGTGATAGACTTCCAGCGGGCTGCCGATCTGCTCGACCAGGCCCTTGTTGAGCACGACGAGGCGGTCGGCCAGCGTCATTGCTTCGGTCTGGTCATGGGTGACGTAGATCGCGGTCGTGCCGAGCCGCTTCTGCAATTGCTTGATCTCGCCGCGCATCGACACGCGCAGCTTGGCGTCGAGATTGGAAAGCGGTTCGTCGAACAGAAAGGCGACCGGCTCGCGCACGATCGCACGACCCATGGCGACGCGCTGGCGTTGGCCGCCGGAGAGTGCCGCCGGGCGACGGTCGAGGAAGGGTTCGAGATTGAGCGACTTGGCCACGTCGGCGACGCGCTTGGTGCGCTCGGCCCTGGAGACGCCGGCGACCTTCAATGCGTAGCCGATATTCTCGGCCACCGTCATATGCGGATAGAGCGCATAGTTCTGGAACACCATGGCGCAGCCGCGCTCGCGAGGTTCGAGCTTGTTGACCACGCGGCCGGCAATGGAGATTTCGCCGGCGGAAATTTCCTCCAGTCCGGCGACCATCCTGAGCAGGGTCGACTTGCCGCAGCCGGACGGTCCGAGGAAGACGACGAATTCGCCCGACTGGATTTCGAGATCGACGCCATGGACGACGGCATTCTTGCCGTAGCTCTTTTTGACGCCACGCAGGGAGATTGGTGCCAAGGCCAGAATCCTTTCACTTTTCGGTGGAGATAAGGCCGCGCACGAACCAGCGCTGCATCAGGATGACGAGGATGAGCGGCGGCGACATGATGATCAGCGTGCCAGCCATCGCCACGTTCCAGTCCGGCAGGCCGAATTCGGACGGGATCAGCGTCTTGAGTTCGGTGACGGCGATGCCGAATTTGGGATCTGTGGTGATCAGCAGCGGCCAGAGATATTGATTCCAGGCCCAGACGAACATGATGGTGAAAAGCGCGATCATGTTCGAGCGCGACAGTGGCATCAGGATATCCCAGAAGAACCGGATCGGCCCTGAGCCATCCATTTTCGAGGCTTCGGCCAACTCTTCCGGGACCGTCAGGTAGAATTGGCGATAGAGGAAGGTGCCGGTCGCCGTTGCGACCAGCGGCAGGACGAGGCCGGTATAGGAGTTCAATAGCCCCCATTGCAGCTTGACTTCGATGCCGAAGAGATGGGCGACGAGCCAGCTGATGCCGGTGATATCAGAGATCGCCTGGAAGGGTTCCAGCACGTTGGCGGCGATCGAATAGGTCGGAACGATGCGCACTTCGAGCGGCAGCATCAGAGTAATGAAGATCATCCAGAAGATCACGATGCGGCCACGAAAGCGGAAATAGACGATCGAGAAAGCGGCCATGGCCGACAGGATCACTTTGCCGGCCCCGACAGCCGCAGCGAAGATGACGCTGTGCAGGAGCTTGTTGCCGAGATCGGCGCGGACCCAGGCGGTCTGGACGTTCTCCCAGAAATGCGATCCCGGCGTCAGTGGCATCGGCACCGTGTTGACCGCTTTGAGATCAAGTGTCGAGGCGATGATGACGATGGCGAAAGGCAAGAGCGCGATGACCAGCCCGAGCGCCAGCAGCAGATAGCTGATGAAATTGAAGATCGGCGTGCGTTCGACCATGGCCCAGCCCTCACTTATAGTGCACGCGCCGCTCGATGAAGCGGAACTGGAAAATGGTGAGCAGGATGACGAGCAGCATCAGGATGATCGATTGCGCCGCCGCACCCGAATAATCGAGCCCTTTGAAGCCGTCGAAATAGATCTTATAGACCATGAGCTCGGTGGCGCGGGCCGGCCCGCCTTGCGTCATGACGTCGACAATGCCGAACGAGTCTTGAAAGCTCTCGGTGATGTTGATGACGAGCAGGAAGAACAATGTCGGGGTCAGCAGCGGCAGCTGGATATCCCAGATGCGGCGCATCGGCCCGGAGCCGTCCATGGCGGCAGCCTCGATCAGCGAGCGGGGAATGCCTTGCAGCGCCGACAGAAAGAAGATGAAATTGTAGCCGATATATTTCCAGGAAAAGGTGACGATGACGGCGATCATCGCGTCCTTGCCGTCGAGCGCGGGATTCCAGATGTCCGGCCAGATATGGTTGATGATCGACAGCAGGCCGGCCTCGGGCGCCAGGATGAAGCGGAAGGCAAGACCGAGCGCGGGTGCGGCGATCGCATAGGGCCAGATGAAGATCGAGCGGTAGAGCTTATGGCCGCGCAGTTCGCGGTCGGTAAGGATCGCCAGTGTCAGTGCCAGCACCATGGAAATGGCGGTCGACGACAGGCCGAAGACCAGGCTGCGAACGATAGAGTTCCAGTAGATCGGATCGCTCAGCAACTGCCTGAAATTATCGAACCCGACCCAGCGGTTGCCGCCGCCCCACGGCTGTTCCAGCGTAAACGCCCAATAGAGCGCCTGCGAGCCCGGCCAGTAGAAGAAGATGAAGATCAGGATGAGCATCGGCGCCGCAAACAGCAGGCCGATCGTCGTCGAGGAGAAGGTGACGCGCTTTTCCATGAATCGCTTCAATCGGAGTTAAAGGACGGTCCGAAACACGCGGTAAACGCATCCGGACCCGAGATCGTGTGAAGCCCTATCCGGCGCCCTGGCGCCAGATAGGGCCTGGATGCGCGAGGCCTTACGGCAGCTGGACGCCCTTATAGGTCGCCTGGAAGCGGCGCAGGATCTGGTTGCCGCGATCGGCGGCGCCATCGAGCGACGTCTGGACATCGGCATTGTTGATGAAGATGTCCTGCAGGGCGTTGGAGATTTCCTGGCGGATCTGCAGCAGGCCGCCGAGGCGGACGCCATGCGGAGCATTGTCGTTGGCCGGCGAAGCGGTCAGGCTCTTGATGGCGAGTTCGCGGCCGGCATAGGGCGCCTTGTCGTAGAAGTGGTTCTTGACCAGGTACTGATAGCCGGAATTACGCACCGGGATATAGCCCGTGACGGTCGACCAGGTCAGCGCTTCTTCCGGTTTGGCGACGAAGTTGAAGAAAGCGGCGGCAGCCTTGTATTCGGCGTCGGAATGGCCCTTCAGCACCCAGAGCGATGCGCCGCCGACGAACGAGCTGTGACGCTCGGTGCCCTTGTAGACGGGCAACATGGCGGTGCCCCAGTTCATGCCGGCTTTGGCGGTGCGGCCGATATTGCCGTGGTCGCCGACAGAGGTGAGGATGACCTGGCAATCACCGGCAGCGAAGGCTTCGACGAAAGTCTGGCCGGTTTCCTTGGACTTGATGAGCGCTTCCTTGGCGTCGTACCAGCCTTTCAGATCCCTGACGAACTGGACCCACTTGCCCTTGTTGATGGTCAGCTCGGCATCTAGGCCTTCATAGCCGTTCTTGTTCGTGGCGACAGGTTCGCCGTGAATGGCGTTGAACTGCTCTTCATACTGCCAGACTTCGTCACGCGAAATATTGAAGCCGAGCGGGCAGGCATAGCCGGCTGCCTTCAGCGCCTTGAAGTCTTCGCCAGCTTCTTCCCAGGTCGCCGGAGCGTGATCCTTGCCGATCTTGGCGAACGCGTCCTTGTTCCAGTAGAGCAGAGCGGTCGAGGAGTTGAAGGGGAAGGAGTACATTTCGCCCTTCGACGTCGCATAATAGGAAGCGATGCCGGAGAAATAGTCCTTCCAGTCGACGGTGTAGCCCATGTCCTTCATCAGCTTGTTAGCCGGGTAAAAAGCGCCTGACAGCATGATGTCGAGCGTACCGGCATCCGACACCTGGGCAATGGTCGGCTGCTTGCCGGCGCGGTAGGCGGCAATGGTGTTCTGCAGCGAGGCATCGTACGAGCCCTGGCTGGTGCAGACAACTTCGTAATCGTTTTGCGACTTGTTGAAGCGGTCGCACTGTTCCTGAACGCGTTTGGCGATATCGCCGGAATTGCCGAACCAGAAGTCGATCTTGGTCTTTTCGGCGGCGGCGGGGCCAGCAAGGAAGGCTACGGCGAGAAAGGCGCTGACAGCGCCCAGGAGCTTGGCTTGCATGAGAACCTCGAGAAAGAGAAACGCAGATTTTTGCGCGAGGCCCTATTAGCGGCTTCGATTTGTCCCGGCCAATGAAGTTTATATGACGGCTAACAATCCCGGATATCATGGTGTTGGCGAGGTTCAGTTGGGGTAGCGTCCGGCCGTTTGCAGCGCTTTGCCGCCAGCCTTCGGGTCGCCGTCGATCAAGCTTGGCCGAAGTTGAAGCGTGTAAGTCAAAAAGCTTTAAAACGCATCGCTGAAATGCTGCGGCCGGCTCCAGGGGGTGACGGCGACGATATCGTAACGGTAGGCGAGGCGTGACGCATCGGGCTGCCGGGCGATCCAGGCGAGGCTGGCATTGCGGATGCGGCGCTGCGTCGACGGATCGACGGCGAAGATCGCGTCGCCGATGATCCGCCGCGCCTTGACCTCGACGAAGGCCACGAGATCGCCCTTCCTGGCGATGATGTCGATTTCGCCGGTTTTGACGCGAAAGCGCATGGCGACGACGCGGTAACCGCGCAGGATCAGGTAAAAGGCGGCGTAATATTCCGACAACCATCCGATGAGCAGCGCCTTGCGCCGGTCATGTCCGGAGCGCGGCGTCTTCAACTCTTGAGCTCCAGTAGGCGCTGGTAGAGTTCCTTGCGCGGCAGGCCTGTCTGGCGCGCGGCTTCCGCCGCGGCCTTGGCAGCCGGCATCTGGGCCGCGAGCGTTTTCAACATCTCGTCCAACGTCTCGCCCTGGGGCGCCGCTTCAGGCTCCGGCGGCGCGACTGCGACGACGATCTCGCCTTTGACATTCGGATTGTCGTCATAATACGCGGCCAGATCGCCGAGCGTGCCGCGGCGGAATTCCTCGAATGTCTTGGTCAGTTCGCGGCAGACCGAAGCCTGACGGGTCCTGCCGAGAACATCGGCGGCGTCCTTCAAGCTCTGAGGCAGCCGGTTTGGCGATTCGAAGAAAATCAGCGTGCCGGGAATGCTTGCGATTTCCGCCAGCCGGTCGCGGCGGGCCTTTTCCTTCTGCGGCAGGAAGCCGGCGAAATAGAAGGAATCGCTCGGCAGGCCGGCGGCGGAGAGCGCCGTCACTACCGAGGAGGGGCCGGGGATCGGAACGACTTTCAATCCGGCCTCGACCGCCTCGCGCACCAGCCGATAGCCTGGATCGGAGACCAGTGGTGTGCCGGCATCGGAGACCAGAGCCACGGATTTGCCGGCTGCGATCGCCGCGATCAATCTTGGTCCAGCCTCTTCGGAATTGTGCTCATGATAGGCATAAGCACGCTTGGAAATGCCGTAGCGGTCGAGCAGGACGCGCGTCACCCGCGTGTCCTCTGCCGCGAGGATGTCCGCGCCGGCCAGCGTTTCGAGCGCCCGGAGCGTCATGTCGCCGAGATTGCCGATCGGCGTCGCCACGAGGTAGAGCGCGGGCTCCAGCGGCCGCGCGGGTATGTCCAGCGTGCGGATGCGGAAACTGCCGGAGGCGGAATTGTCTGTCTGATCGTCTGCGGCCAAGGCCTGCTCCGGAAATTCAACTGTTTCTCTTTATGGGCGGCGGCGGCGAGATGTGCAAGAGAGCGGGCGCTCAAGCGAAATCGCTTGCCATAGCCGCATTATTTCTGCCATTTTGCGCGTCCGCACCGGGGGCGGGTTTTCCGGCTGGGCCGGCACCAATAACGAAAACGGTAGATATCATGCGTGTTACACTCGAGCGTTCCAACCTTCTGAAATCTCTGGGCCATGTTCACCGCGTCGTGGAACGCCGCAACACGATCCCGATCCTTTCCAACGTGCTGTTGAAGGCTGAAGGCTCCAGCCTGATGATGAAGGCGACCGACCTCGATCTGGAAATCACCGAAGGCGCGCCCGCCATGGCCGAACAGGCCGGCGCCACCACCGTGCCGGCGCATCTGCTCTACGAGATCGTCCGTAAGCTGTCGGATGGCTCCGAAGTGATGCTGTCGACCAATGCCGACGGCTCGACCATGAGCGTCACCTCCGGCCGTTCGAAGTTCTCGCTGCAATGCCTGCCGGAAGCCGACTTCCCGGATCTGACCGCCGGCACGTTCAGCCATGCCTTCACCATCAAGGCATCCGATCTCAAGATGCTGATCGAGCGCACCCAGTTCGCAATTTCCACCGAAGAGACGCGCTATTATCTCAACGGCATCTTCCTGCACGCCGTCGAAGCTTCGGGTGCCCTGAAACTGCGCGCCGTCGCCACTGACGGTCACCGCCTGGCCCGCTCCGAGATCGAGGCGCCCTCGGGCTGCGAGGGCATGCCCGGCATCATCATCCCGCGCAAGACCGTCGGCGAAATCCAGAAGCTGATCGAGGATCCCGAAGCCAATATCCGCTTCGAAGTCTCCGACGCCAAGATCCGCCTGTCCTTCGGCGAGATCGTGCTGACCTCGAAGCTGATCGACGGCACTTTCCCGGATTACCAGCGCGTCATCCCTTCGGGTAACGACAAGGAAATGCGCGTCGATTGCGGCACCTTCGCCAGCGCCGTCGACCGGGTCTCGACCATCTCCTCGGAGCGCGGCCGCGCCGTCAAGCTGGCGCTTGCCGACGGCCAGATGACACTCACCGTCAACAACCCCGATTCCGGCAGCGCCACGGAAGAGCTCGCGGTTTCCTTCGAGGGCGACCCGCTGGAAATCGGCTTCAACGCCCGCTATCTCCTCGACATCACCAGTCAGCTGACCGGCGATGATGCCGTCTTCAAGCTCGCCGATCCGGGCTCGCCGACCATCATCCTCGATTCGTCGAGCGGTGATGCGCTGTACGTGCTGATGCCGATGCGCGTCTGAGCGGCTGTGAACTCTCCGGACAAAATTTAGGCCTGCATAACCGCTTGTCTTGCTTTCACCTTTTTTGATTGCATCTATGATGCAAATCAAAAGGGGAAAACATGCGCGCACTCAAGGATCGCCTGGCGTCGAAATTCGACGACGAAATCCGTTTCATCCGTGGCATGATGGCCGAGCCGAAGACGGTGGGCGCGATCATGCCCACCTCGGCGCGCATGGCCGCCAAGATGGCGAGCATCATCGACACCGGTTCCGGCCTTCCCGTTCTGGAACTCGGCCCCGGCACCGGCGTGATCACCAAGGCGATCCTTGCCATGGGCGTGAAGCCGGAAAACCTGGTCTCCGTTGAATATTCGACGCAGTTCTACGACCATCTGGTGGAAAAATTCCCCGGCGTGCACTTCATCAATGGCGACGCCTTCAATATCGAAGAGACGCTCGCAGCCTATCGCGGCCAGAAATTCGATTGCGTCATCTCCGGCATTCCTCTCCTCAATTTCCCCATGCATGCGCGGGTGAAGCTGGTCGAGAGCCTGCTTGACCTGATGGCACCGGGCCGGCCGGTGGTGCAATTCTCTTATGGCCCGAAATCACCTGTCGCCAAGCGGCCGGAGATCTACAAGGTCGAGCATTTCGACATTATTCTGCGCAACATCCCGCCGGCGCAGATCTGGCACTACAAGAAGGCGCATGCCTGAGCATGCTCGGCTTCTACGTCACCCATCCGCAGATCATCGTGGATCCAGCGGTGGCGGTACCTCGTTGGCACCTGTCCGACAAGGGCAAGGCGCGCGCCGCATTGGCGGCCACTTTGCCATGGGCAAAGGCGCTTGGCCGCATCGTCAGCAGCGATGAGACCAAGGCAATAGAGACGGCGGAAATCCTTAGCAATGCCTCGAATGTGACGCCGGAGATTGTCGAGGGCATGGGCGAAAACGATCGCTCTGCCACCGGTTTCCTCGTGCCTGACGAATTCGAAGCGGCAGCCGATTGGTTCTTTGCCCATCCGGAAGAAAGCTTTCGCGGCTGGGAGCGCGCGATCGACGCGCAGTGGCGGATCGTCTCGGCGGTGACGCGGATTCTCGACCGCCATGATCCTGCCCAGCCGATTGCCTTTGTCGGCCATGGCGGCGTCGGCACATTGCTGAAATGCCGTCTCGGCGGTCAGCCGATCGCCCGTGATGGAGACCAGCCTGCCGGCGGCGGCAACCTCTTCGCCTTCCGCCTCCATGACCGGAAATTGCTGACCGGCTGGGTGGCGATGGATGAATGGACGGGCGAACGGCGGGAGATTTTGGCGAGCTGACATAGACCGTCAGTTCCCGGCATCCATAATCTCCATCTCCGCCAGACTGCCAGCATTGGCCACCGCATAAATCTCCGCAATCATGCCGTCGCGCACGATCACCTTCGACACCAGCAGCAGTTTGCCGACCGGCGCCACCAGGATACCGACCTCGCCGTCGAGCAGCGCGACTTCGGCGGTCTTGGCGCGGCCGAGATAGACCTTGCCGATCGCATCGGCGCCACGGATTTCCCCAAGTGAACCCAGCCGCACGGCAGCTTCGTCGGCGTGGAAGATCACGTTGGGGTCGAGCACAGCCAGCAGGCCGGCGAAATCGCCGTCACGTGAAGCGGCGAGGAATGCCCGTACCACCTCACGATTACCGGCCAGTTCGGCCTCGTCCGGTACCGGCCTGCCCTGCACGCGGCGGCGCGCGCGGCTGGCGAGCTGTCGCGCCGCAATCGGCGTCCGATCCACGATCGGGCCGATATCGTCGAAGGGCAGGTCAAACATGTCGTGCAGCACGAAGGCGATGCGTTCGGCCGGCGACAATTGTTCGAGCACGACCAGCATGGCGAGCCCGACCGAGTCAGCCAGCATCGCCTCTCTCTCGATCACCGCGGCCTCCGGCTCGACGGCCGGCTCATGGCTGGCGGTGTCGATCCCGTCCTCGCGGCGCGATTTCCGCGATCGGAGCATGTCGAGACAGACGCGGGAGACGACGGTGGTCAACCAGCCGCCGAGATTCTTCACCCCGACGGTATCGGCGCGGGAGAGGCGGATCCACGCCTCCTGCACGGCATCTTCCGCCTCGCTGGTCGAGCCCAGCATCCTGTAGGCAATGGATTTCAGCTGGGTGCGATTTGCCCTGAATTGTTCGGCGAGAAAATTTTCTTCGTCCATCGGTCACGTTTCCTTTTGTCGCTCCGTCACACCGATGACGAACGAAAGCCGGGCCGCGTGACGGGTCGCCGGCAAGATCGTCGGAAAATTGATAAACCTGATGGAGACCAACCATGCAAGCGAGAATGAAACATCCGGTCGGACTGCTGCCCGAGACGCTCACCGCACTTCACGCCGTCGGCAAATCGACCGAAAAGGAACTGCCGCTCACCATCCGCAAGCTGGTGGAATTGCGCGCCAGCCAGATCAACGGCTGCAGCGTCTGCGTCCATATGCATGCGGACGAGTTGAAGAAGGCCGGCGAAAGCGACGAGCGCATCTTCGCCGTTGCCGCCTGGCGCGACACGCCCTTCTTCACCGACGAGGAGCGGGCTGCTTTGGCTCTCACCGAATCCGTGACCCGGCTCGCCGACCGCGCCGATCCCGTGCCGGACGACATCTGGGAAGAGGCGCGCAAGCATTTCGACGACAAGCCGCTCGCCGCACTGATCGTCGAGATTGCGCTGATCAATGTCTGGAACCGCCTGAACGCCACCGTCAAACAGGTGGTCGGCGCGCCCTGGAAGTAATAGTGCCATAAATAGCGGTGATTTCCCTGCCTTTCTTCTTGCAGGCCGGTGGCATGCGTGGCACTGGTCGGCCGGTCAAATCAAGGCAAGGGAGCTTGGCATGGCGGCGAGGGACAGGCTGATCGTGGGGCTGGACGTGCCGAACGTCAACGAAGCCGCCGATATCGTCAAGAAACTCGGATCCGCCGTCGCTTATTACAAAATCGGCTATCAGCTCGTTTTCGCCGGCGGACTGGATTTCGCCCGTGAGCTTGCACGCGACGGCAAGAAGATCTTCCTCGACATGAAGCTGCTCGACATCGACAACACGGTGGCGAGCGGCGTCGAGAACATCGTCAAGATGGGCATGACCATGCTCACCTTGCACGCCTATCCCAAGGCGATGCGCGCCGCCGTCGAGGCGGCCAAGGGTTCCAGCCTCTGCCTGCTCGGCGTCACGGTGCTGACCTCCATGGATGAACAGGACATGATCGAGGCGGGATATGACTATGCCCCCAATGCGCTTGTTCTCCGGCGCGCCGAACAAGCCCGCCGTGCCGGCATGGGCGGCATTGTCTGCTCGGCCGAGGAGGCGCAGGTGGTGCGCAAGGTCGTCGGTCCCGACCTTGCCGTTGTCACGCCCGGCATACGTCCCATCGGCATCGACAGGGACGATCAGAAGCGGGTCATGTCGCCCTCCGAAGCCATCCGCGCCGGCGCAAGCCATCTCGTCGTCGCCCGACCGATCGTCAAGGCGCCCGAGCCCCTGGAAGCGGCGCGCGCCATCCTTGCCGAAATCGATTCCGTGCTTTAGACCCCCTTGCACAGCCCAACAGACTGACCGTCGGAGGTAGAAATGGCCAAGGGATATTGGATCGCCCGCGTCGATGTGCGTGATCCGGAGCGCTACAAGGACTATGTCGCCGCCGCCAAGCCGGCTTTCGAAAAGTATGGCGCCAATTTCCTCGCCCGCGGCGGCGAATATCACCGTCTCGAGGGTGAGGTCCGGGCACGCAACGTGGTGATCGAGTTCCCTTCGCTGCAGGCGGCCTATGATTGCTATAACTCGCCGGAATATCAGATGGCCGCCGCGATCCGCCATCAGGTCGCCGACGCCGAAATGGTGGTCGTCGAAGGCATTTAGCCGCTTCACCTCCGAGACGCTTTCAGCTAAGGAACGGATTAAAGGCGGCCTATAGGAGAACGACGATGACGCTAGCGAATGTACCGAAACTCGTGACCGTGTTCGGCGGATCGGGCTTTCTGGGGCGCCACGTGGTTCGCAGTCTGGCGCGGCGCGGCTTTCGCGTCCGTGTCGCCGTGCGCCGTCCCGATCTCGCCTTCTTTCTGCAGCCGCTCGGCAATGTCGGCCAGATTTCCTTCGCCCAGGCCAATCTGCGCTATCGCGCCTCGGTTGACGCGGCGGTCAAGGGTTCGGACCATGCGATCAACTGCGTCGGCCTGCTCTATCCGTCGGGCCGCAACACGTTTGATGCCGTGCAGGATTTCGGCTCACGCGCCATAGCCGAAGCGGTCCGCGCCCAGGGTTGCGGCCTGACGCAGATTTCCGCGATCGGCGCCGATGTCGATTCGCCCTCCGTCTATGCCAAGAGCAAGGGCCGCGCCGAGCGATCGATCCTCGCCACCGTGCCGGATGCGGTGATCATCCGTCCGTCCGTGATCTTCGGGCCCGAGGACACCTTCTATAACCGCTTTGCCGAAATGATGCTGTCGATGCCGTTCCTGCCGCTGATCGGCGGGGGCCAGACGCGTTTCCAGCCGGTTTTCGTCGATGATGTCGCCGAGGCGGTGGCGCGGTCGGTCGAAGGCCGCGTCCCTGGCGGCAAGATCTATGAATTCGGCGGTCCGGAGGTGAAGAGCCTCAAGGCCATCTATGAAGAGATCATGGCGATCACCTATCGCGAGAAGCGCATGGCCACGCTGCCGTTCGGCCTTGCGTCCCTGATCGGCTCGGTCAATTCGCTGATCCCCTTCGTCAAGCCGACGATCACGTCGGACCAGGTGACGCTGCTGCGCTCCGACAACGTCGTTTCGGGCGCCGCCATGGCCGAGGGCCGTACGCTGCAGGGCCTCGGCATCGAACCGACGCTCGCTGGCGCCATCCTGCCGAGCTATCTCGTTCGCTATCGGCCGGAAGGCCAGTTCACCCATTCCGGCTCTGCTGCCTGAAGCATGTCGCCTGAAAGTGGGAACCGGTTTCAGGACAACGACATGCGCAAAACAAGGGTTTAGAGCGCGGTTCTGATTCCATCAGAACGCGAAGCGCTCTAAGCCTCGGCCTGGCTAGCAAAAATATGGCCGCTGCCGGTCCTGGTGGCGGCTTTTTTGTGGCCGGAAATTGCCGAATTTCGGGCGATTTATGCACAAGTTGCACAAAAGCCGCACAAATTCACTATAGCGCATTAACCCGCCGTTCAGCATCGATGTTTTATTGCTTAGATGTGCACGACTGAATAAAACCCGCCCCAACAACAACCCGATTGGATGCGACTGATTTGGCGGATGCACGGGCAAATATCCAAGTCATTAGGGGACTTTAATGGGCAAATCGATCGCATTGTTCTTTGCGTCTGCGGCGCTTGTCATTCTCGCCGGTTCCTTCGTCGCGCCGCATACGGTCGCCGCCGACAAGACCAAATGCGCGCCGGCCTACGGCGTCGATCCCTGCACGGTCACGGGGACCATCCCCACGGGTCATTGAGCGATCTGTGAACGATGAATATGGGGTCGCGGGATGCGGCCCTATTATTTTGCCTTGAGTTTCGTGCCGACAAGGTCGAGCCCGATCAGGCTTTCGGCACTGGCAAGGATCGCCGCCTCGTTCGAACGCGGGTTCCATCCAAGCAATTCCCTTGCCTTGGCACTGCTGCCGGGTCGGACAAGGCCCAGTTGGGGAATCGCGGCCCGCGCCGCCGGATTGAACAATCCGGCAATCCGCACCATCCAATCCGGAAGCTGATAGCGCGGCGTCCTGGATGCCGCTTCGCCCAGCCGGCGTCTTAGCAGCAAGGCAATCTCATGGATCGACATGGGTGGACCGACAACGGCGATGAAGCGCTCGCCGGCCGCTTTCGCATGCGTCATGGCCATGAGATGCAGTTGGGCGACATCGCGGACGTCGACCACGCCGAAACTGATGCGCGGCGCGCCGGGCATGGCGCCGGAGAGCAGCATCCTGATCAGTTCGATCGAGGTCGAGAGATCCGGCCCGAGCACTGGTCCGAAAATCCCGGTCGGATTGATGACCGAGAGTTCCAGCCCACCGCCTTCGCGGGCGATGAAATCCCAGGCGGCGCGTTCGGCGATCGTCTTGGATTTCGCATAGGGCTGGGCGTCCGGCGCGTTGAGATCGGTCCAGTCCTTCTCGGTGAACACGCCGCCTTCGGGCAGGCGGCCGTAACTGACGGCGGCGAAAGACGAGGTCATCACCGCCCGCTTCACGCCCGCGTCGCGGGCGGCGCGGAGCACACGCAGCGCGCCGTCGCGGGCCGGCCGGATCAATTCATCCTCGTCTTGCGGCACGTCGGCGGGAAAGGGCGAGGCGACATGCAGCACATAGTCGCAGCCGGCGACCGCATCCGCCCAACCGGCATCCCGGTCAAGGTCCGCCGGAAACAATGACAGGCGCTCGCCAGCGTCGATGCCGCCGACCTTCAGCATGGCGCGCAGATCGCCCTCACGCCTGAGGCTGCGCACCGTCGCACGCACCTCGTGGCCGTCGGCAAGCAGGGCGACAATGCAATGGCTGCCGACGAAGCCGGTGCCGCCGGTAACGAGAACTCTGCTCATGGCCACCCTCTTTGAGGCCGAGATTGCCCGGCCTCACGTTAAGATGGATAAATGCTGCCGGTTGGCAAGTCGTTTGACGGTTGATTGCGAGTAGTAAGGTCGGGCTTGCCGCCCGACTGACAATTACTGCGTCGTGGTGCTGGTCTGCGTCGCCGCCGGCTGCGCTTCCGCCGGCTTGTTGGCCGGATAGAAATACAGGCCGAACAGGCAGACGAGACCGAAGACGATGCGCCACCAGGCGAACGGCGCATAGCCGCGCCGGGAGACGAAGGCGAGCAGCGAGCGCACGACGAGGAGGCCGGAGACGAAGGCGGCGATGAAGCCGATCGCGACATAGGTCATGTCGTCGACGCTGATATTGTGACGCTGCTTCCACACGGTCAGCACGAAGGCGCCGACCATGGTCGGCATGGCCAGGAAGAAGGAGAATTCGGCCGCCGAGCGCTTGTCGGTGCCCATCAGCAACGAACCGACGATGGTTGCGCCGGAGCGCGACGTGCCCGGGATCATCGCCAGGCACTGGCAAAGGCCGATCTTGAGGGCCAGCGGCAGCGGATAGGCCATGGCGTCGAAATATTTTGGCCTGAGCTTCAGCCGGTCGACGGCGAGCAGGATGATACCGCCGATGATCAGCACGAAGCAGGTGCGGACGGGATCGCCGAACAGGGCTTCGAGGTGACTTGCCACGAAGAAGCCGATGATCGCGGCGGGCAGGAAGGCGACGAGGATCGAGAGGACGAAGAAGCGTGACCGCTGGCTGGAATGCAGGGTCAGCGCCACGTCGAGCAGCTTGCGGAAATAGACCAGCAGGATGGCGAGGATCGCACCGAGCTGGATGAGGATGGTGAAGGAGGCGGCGACTTTGTTCTTGTCGAAGCCGAGAAAATGCTCGACGAGCAGCAGATGTGCGGTTGACGAAACAGGGAGGAATTCCGTCAATCCCTCGACGATGCCGAGGATAAGGGCGTTGAAATAATCCATGGATGCCTCTTGGTGATTGGCTAGGCAGGAAGCCGGCCGAGATGCTGTGGCCCGCCTGATTACCGCCGGCAGGGCGCGATTCGCTCTACCAGCATTCTGTGAAGGAGTCAGTTTACAGATTCGTAAACGTTAAGATTTTATCCGAATGATGGCTCAAATTGTCGATTCATTTACCGGAAACCACCTGCGGATGCGAAGAATCAGCTGAACTGCTTGTATCGGCGGAACCAAATTTCTATACCTGTCAATTGTCTAATCCTCGGACGGCACTTTCCGATTCCCGCTTTGGCGTTGTCGGGAGCGCTGCAGCCAACCTCTAGCCGGTAGCCCATGACCCTCCTCTATCACCATCCCATGTCGACCGCGTCGCGCTTCGTCCGGCTGATCTTCTCGGAATATGCCGTGCCGTCGGAGCTGGTGGAGGAGCCGATCTGGGACAAAAGGCGGGATTTCATCGCGCTCAATCCGGCCGGCACGCTGCCCGTTTATGTCGATGACAACATGCGGGCGCTCTGCGGCGCTACGATCATCTCGGAATTCCTTGACGAGACGAGCGGCGTGTTGAAACGCGACCGCCGCCTGCTTGCCGAAGACCCTTTCCAGCGCGCCGAAATCCGCCGCCTGACGGAATGGTTCCTCAACAAGATGGAGCAGGATGTGACGCGGCCCCTGGTGCGCGAGCGCGTCTTCAAGCTTTACATGACGCCCGAGCAGGGCGGCGGCGCGCCGGATTCGAAAATCCTGCGCACCGCGCGCGGCAATATCAAGCAGCACATGCGCTATCTGACCTGGCTTGCCGGTTCGCGCACCTGGCTCGCCGGCGACCGCCTGACCTATGCCGACCTTGCCGCGGCCGCGGCGGTCTCCGTGCTCGACTATCTTGGCGAGATCGACTGGAACGATATGCCGCAGATCAAGGAATGGTACCAGCGGATCAAATCGCGCCCCGGCTTCCGGCCGCTGCTCAATGATAGGATCAGGGGCGTGACACCGGCGCCGCATTATGCGGATCTGGATTTTTAGGACGTTGATCGCCGTGCCTCGCGGCCACCCCCCTCTGGCCTGCCGGCCATCTCCCCCTCAAGGGGGGAGATCGGCAGGAGGCACGCGCTCCGTCCCGAATAACTGTCGAGCGCTGCGCATGCGACAGAAGAGAGGTCCGGGACACTGCCCCATCGAATCTCCCCCCTTGAGGGGGAGATGGCCGGCAGGCCAGAGGGGGGTGCCGCAGCTCCGGTGCTCAAATACGAGGCCTCCTCATGGCCGCCCCTTCTAACGCCCCGGCCGCCGCCAAGCTCACCGCCCACGTCAAATCCCTGGCGCACGAACTCGGCTTCGACCTCTGCCGCATCACCACCCCCGACGCCATCCCCCATGCCGGCGATGATCTCGCTGCCTTCATCGGCCAGGGCTTTCACGGCACCATGGACTGGCTGCCGGAGACGCGTGAGCGCCGCTCGAACCCCAAAACGCTCTGGCCAGACGTCCGCTCTATCATCATGCTCGGCATGAATTACGGCCCCGAGACCGATCCCCGCGAAAATCTTGGCCGGCGAAGCACGGGCAATATCTCCGTCTATGCCCGCAATCGAGACTATCACGACGTGATCAAAGGCAAGCTCAAGGAGATCGGCGCACGCTTTGCGGCCCGCTCAGGCGCTGAGATCAAGGTCTTCGTCGACACGGCGCCGGTGATGGAAAAGCCACTGGCCGCCTCCGCCGGCTTGGGTTGGCAGGGCAAGCATACGAACCTGCTCAGCCGCGAATTCGGCTCCTGGCTGTTCCTCGGCTCGATCTTCACCGCCGCGGACCTGATCCCGGACGAGCCGGAGGTCGATCATTGCGGCTCCTGCCGCGCCTGCCTCGACGCCTGCCCGACATCGGCCTTTCCAGCGCCCTACCGGATCGATGCACGGCGTTGCATCTCCTATCTCACCATCGAGCACAAGGGGTCGATCGATCCCGAATTCAGGCCGCTGATCGGCAACCGTATCTATGGCTGCGACGACTGTCTCGCAGCTTGCCCATGGAACAAGTTCGCCTCCGCAGGCCGCGAGATGAACCTTGCGGCCCGGCCAGACCTTGTCGCGCCGCCGCTTGGCGAGTTGCTCAGGCTCGACGATGCTGCTTTCCGTTCACTGTTCTCGGGCTCTCCGGTCAAGCGCATCGGGCGCAATCGCTTTGTCCGCAATTGTCTGATCGCTGCCGGCAATTCCGGCGATCCGTCGCTTGTTGCGCACTGTCGGGCTTTGTTATCCGATATCTCGGCGCAGGTGCGCGGCATGGCGGTCTGGGCGCTGTCCAGACTTGAAAAGACGATGGACGATGACGAAGTGAGACGCATTCGTGCCGAAGAGACAGATCCCGGCGTGATCGCGGAATGGCAGAGGGCAGGGTTTTGAATATGAAAATGGTGATTCTCGGTGCCGGCTTTTCAGGCAAGATGATCGGCCGGATCTGTGCGCCGGATTTCGATGAGATCCATGGCACCAGCCGCAGCCTCGAGAATCTCTCGGAACTTGCCGCTCTCGGCATCAAACCGCGGCTCTTCGACGGCAATTCCATTTCGCCGGAGCTTAAGGCCGCATTGGCGGATGCCACCCATCTGGTCCAGTCGATCTCGCCCGGCGAGGGCGGCGACATTTTCCTCAGGCTCACGCCAGACCTCAGGGCACGGATGCCGCGCCTGCAGTGGATCGGCTATCTCTCGACTATCGGTGTCTATGGCAACCGCGACGGCGCCTGGGTGGATGAGACTGCGGAGCCGACGCCGCTGTCCAATCGCTCGAAGGAACGGGTGCTGGCCGAGAACCAATGGCTCGACATCGGCCGGCGGCTGGCAATCCCGGTCGCCGTGCTGCGCCTCTCCGGCATTTATGGTCCGGGGCGCAATCCCTTCGTCAATCTCGCCAACGGTACGGCGCGCCGCATCGTCAAGAAGGATCAGGTCTTCAACCGCATCCGGGTCGAGGATATCGGTCTGGCAACCGCGTTCCTGATCGGTCGCGACGAAGGCGGCATCTTCAACATCACCGATAGCCTGCCCTGGCCGACCCAGGATACGGTCGAATATGCGGCCAGGCTCATGGGCCTGCCGATACCACCGGACATTGATTTCGATACTGCGGAACTGAGCCCGATGCAGCGCTCCTTCTATGCGGAGAACAAGCGGGTCTCCAATGCGCGCATCCGCGCCCTGGGGTTCGAATTCCGCTTCCCGGACTACAGGATTTCCCTTGATCAGATGTGGCAAGAGGGCGCCTGGCGGGGCTGAATTGTGGCAAAAGCTGCCACAATTCTGTCATGTCGGCGGATGAAAGCCTAAAATATCCGGTTAACATCAGGTTAATTGTGAAAAATTTCGTGAAATTCGTGAAGCCGGGCAGAATAAAATGTCGCACCCGACCGTAAAAGGTCTTCACACTGATTCTTTGGTATAAAAAACTGTAAGTTGTAATTTTGTTTCCATCATGTTCCATTTAGCCAATCGATTAATATTTCAATTTTAACATTGCGTGATCGTATCAGGCAAGTTTTTGCCACTTTTGACCCGACAAAACTCGTTCCCAGAAATAAACGTTCAGGGACGGGTTAATGTTCGAAAAAAAGTACCGCGTTTTGGCCATGGCTACCTCCGCCGCTCTCATCTGCAGTCTGTCGTCGGGGGTCGCCGTGGCCAGAAACGGTTGTGGTGGCGCCTCCTGGTATGCGGCGCATTCTCGCACCGCCTCGGGTGAGCGGATGAATCCAGGCATGCTCACTGCCGCCCACCGTTCGCTCCGCTTCGGCACCCGGCTGCGAGTGACCAACAGCCGCAACGGCCGTGCTGTCATCGTTCGCGTCAATGATCGCGGCCCCTTCATTCGTGGCCGCGTTCTCGATCTTTCCCGTGCCGCCGCCAACAGCATCGGCATGATCCATAGCGGCACGGCGCGTGTCTGCTACGACGTCGTCGGCTGATTTCCGGTCGCCTTCCTTCCCAAAAGCTTGCTCTTCAGGCCAATCGCGGTTACCACGCCCGCTTGGACCAATGGAGATCAGTGAATGCGCTTGGGCGGACGGCTATCTGGAGCGATCGAAGTGCTCAATGACATTGAGACCCGACGTCGCCCTGTTGCCGATGCGTTGAAGGACTGGGGACTGTCACKGCGCTTTGCCGGCTCGGGCGACCGGGCAGCAGTTGGCAACATTGTCTATGATGCGCTCAGGATGAAGCTCTCGCACGCCTGGCTCATGGACAGTGCCACGCCCGCGGCTCTCGGCTATGCGGTGATGCTGCGCCAGTGGGGCTTTGCGCCGGAGGCGCTCGCTGCCGAATTCGAGGGCGACAAGTTCGCGCCCGAACCGCTGGACGAGGCAATGCTCAGAGCCTTCTCCACGCGCCGGCTCGAAGACGCTGCCTCCTATATCCAGGCGGATGTGCCCGAATGGGTCGTACCGTTGCTTGAGGAAAATTTCGGCGACGATTGGCTCAAGGAAGCGCAAGCGCTTGCCACCCGCCCGTCGCTCGACCTCAGAACCAACACACTCCGGGCCGACCGTAATAAAGTGGTGCAGGCGCTGGAAGAGGCGCAGGCCCAGCCTGCCGCGATTGCCCGCCAGGGCATCCGCATTCCTCCGGGTGAGGGACCATCGCGGCTACCGAATGTCACAGCGGAACTGTCCTTCGCCAAGGGCTGGTTCGAAGTGCAGGACGAAGGCTCGCAGATCGTCGCCGACCTGGTGATGGCTGAGGACGGCGAACAGATCCTCGACTATTGCGCCGGCGGCGGCGGCAAGACGCTGGCGCTTGCCGCGACGATGCACAACAAGGGCCAGGTGCATGCCTTTGATGCCGACCGCAAGCGTCTGGCGCCGATTATCGAACGCCTGCGCCGCGCCGGCACGCGCAATGTGCAGGTCCAGGAGCATGAGAAATCGCTCGCCGGTCTGCGCGGCAAATGCGACCGCGTGCTGGTTGACGCACCCTGTACCGGCACCGGCACATGGCGCCGTCGCCCCGACACCAAATGGCGGCTGACACCGAAGAACCTCGAAGAGCGCCTCGGTCAGCAGCGCGAAGCCCTGGCCAAGGCGTCCAACTATGTGCGTCCCGGCGGCTGGCTCTGCTATGTCACCTGTTCGGTCCTGCCGGAGGAAAACCAGGCACAGGTCGATTTCTTCCTGCAATCCGATCCGAGTTTCGAGGTCGTCTCTGCCCTCGACAGCTGGACAAAGCTGTTCGGCGACAAGCAGGTCAGGCCGCACAGCAGCGACGGCAAGACGCTGACGCTGTCGCCGGCGCTCACCGACACTGACGGCTTCTATTTCGCCATGCTCCGGAAAAAAGGCTGATCGGCTTCGTGCTCCGCGGCGGATATTTTGCCGCGGCCTTGGCGCAGCACGGTCGCGTCCACCGTCAACGCGGCGGGCAAGGGCGGTTTCGCGAACGCGACCGGATGAGGGAAATCCAGATCCGTTGATCCTATAATTGTTCTAAACTAGACTATTTGACACTAGTTTCATTCTGGTTCATGACACCGCCCAGCCCATCCGCTGCTCTAAGGGGAGTACCATGATCAGCAAATTTGCCCCGCTGGCGCTCACGATCGCGTCGGCCACCGCCATCCTCATGTCCAGCGCGGCGCAGGCCGCCACCGATCCCGCGGCAATCGTCAAGAACTATGTCGCGATCGGCTATGCAAAATATGAGGATTCGCTGATCACCGCCAAGGCGCTCGACAAGGCTGTCGACGCGCTGCTTGCCAATCCCAATGATGCAACGCTGAAGGCGGCGCGCGATGCCTGGATCAAGGCCCGTATTCCCTATCAGCAGACCGAAGCCTACCGCTTCGGCCACAAGATCGTCGACGACTGGGAAGGCAAGGTCAATTCCTGGCCGCTCGACGAGGGGCTGATCGACTATGTCGCCAAGTCCTATGGCACCGAGAGCGACGAGAACCCGGACTATACGCTCAACGTCATCGCCAATCCGCATTTCAAGATTGCCGGCAAGGACGTCGACGCCACCAAGATTACCCCCGACCTGCTCGCCAACACGCTGCAGGAAGCCGACAAGAGCGAAGCCAATGTCGCGACCGGCTATCACGCCATCGAATTCCTGCTCTGGGGCCAGGACCTGCACGGCACCGGCCCGGGCGCCGGCGAGCGTCCGGCGACCGACTATGACCTCAAGAACTGCACGCATGGCAATTGCGGTCGCCGCGCCGAATATCTGAAATCCGCCACCACGCTCCTGGTCAGCGACCTGACCTATATGGTCAAGCAATGGTCGCCGGAGGGTGAAGCGCCCAAGGACGACCTTGCCGACGCGAAGAAGGGCCTGTCGGCCATGCTGACCGGCATGGGTTCGCTTTCCTACGGCGAATTGGCCGGCGAGCGGATGAAGCTCGGCCTGCTGCTCCACGATCCGGAGCAGGAGCACGATTGCTTCTCCGACAATACCTATAATTCGCATCTCAACGACGCCATCGGCATCGCCGAGGTCTATACCGGCAAATATACGCGTCTCGACGGCACCAAGATCGAAGGCGCTTCGCTGCATGACCTTGTGGCGGAAAAGAATCCGGCGCTCGACAAGGAAATGATGGGCAAGCTCAACCACACGCTCGACGCCATGCATTTCATGGTCAAGCGTGGCGAGACGATCGAGAAATACGACCAGATGATCGCCGAGGGCAACAAGCAAGGCAATGCTGTCGTCCAGGCGGCCATCGATGGCCTGGTCGACCAGGCCAAGACCGTTCAACGTATCGTGACTGCACTGGATTTGGGCAAGATCGAGCTTGAAGGTTCCGATAGCCTCGATAAACCTAGCGCCGTGTTCAAATAAGCAAGGCGCGGCGGCGCGGGCCAAAATCCAGCGTCGCCCGGCATAACCATGATGCGTCCATTTCTCGTTTCGCTTCCCCTGCTGGCGCTCGTGCTGGCGGGGCAAGCCGTATCCGGCGATCAGCCCGACAATACGCCGCTGCGCAAGGATCTTTCCGTCAAAGACCGCGCTCGCGTCGAAAGTTTGATCCAACCGACGAAGGATTTTTCCCAGGCTGAGCATTTCGAGGCGTTGCAGGCCGGCGCCACGACATCGGTCGAGGAACCGGACCATCTCGCTTTCTCGCATTTCACCACCAATCTGCACAGCGATTTGGTGATGCGCTTCCATCTCGGCAATGCGCTGTTCCGCCAGATGTGGGTCGCGGCACCCGCCTCGACACATGCGACGGATGGTCTCGGTCCCTTCTACAATGCCCGTTCCTGCGAGAGCTGCCATAAGGACGATGGCCGCGGCCATACGCCGGATGGTGCCGCGGACATGACCTCGATGTTCTTGCGGCTGGCCCGTGCGCCGGCCACGGACAAGGAAAAGCAAGCGCTGGAACAGCATCTGGCGCTGAATTTCCCCGATCCCATCTATGGCCGGCAGTTGCAGGACAAGGCGGTGCCGGGTCTCGCCGCCGAAGGCCAGATGGCGATCGCCTATGCAACCGTGCCCTTCACTTTCCCGGATGGCACGAAAATAAATCTCCGCAAGCCCACTTATACGGCCACCGACCTGCGCTATGGCCCGCTCGACAAGACGACGACGGTCTCCGCCCGCGTGACCCCGGCCATGATCGGTCTCGGCCTGATCGAGGCGCTCTCCGACGACGACCTCAAAGCCAATGCTGATCCCGATGATCGCGACCATGATGGCATTTCCGGCAGGCTGCAGATGGTCACCGATGGCAAGGGCAAGCTGCGCATAGGCCGCTTCGGCTGGAAGGCAGAGAATGCCACGATCCGCGACCAGGCCGCACACGCCTTTTCCGGCGATATCGGGATCTCGACGCCGGACCTGCCGGACCCCAGCGGCGATTGCACCGCCATCGAGGCCGATTGCCTGAAAATGCCCAACGGCGAGCAGACGCGGCTCGGCAAGGGTGAAGCACCCGAACAGGTCCTGTCGCTCGTCACCTTCTATTCGCAAAACCTTGCCGTTCCCGCCCGCCGCCAATCCGGCTTTGCCGATGTGCTCAAGGGTAAGCAGCTTTTCTATGAGTCCGGTTGCGTCGCCTGTCACCGCGCCAAATATGTCACCCGCCGCGACTGGCCGGAAAAGCCGCTCGCGTTCCAGCTGATCTGGCCCTATTCCGATTTCCTGCTGCATGACATGGGCGACGATCTTGCCGATGGCCAGCCGGTCGGCCTGGCCGACGGAAAGGAATGGCGCACGCCGCCGCTTTGGGGTATCGGGCTGACCAAGACCGTCAGCGGCCACGAAGCCTATTTGCATGACGGCCGTGCTCGCACGCTCGAAGAGGCGATCCTCTGGCATGGTGGCGAGGCCACCAAGGCGCGGGACGCCTATGCCAAACTCGCGGCCGAGGATCGCCGCAAACTCATCGCTTTCCTGGAGTCGCTTTGATGATCAAGCTTGCCTGGCTCGTATCTCCTCTGCTGATGCTGGCTGCCGCCCCGCCGGCACTGGCGATCGACCAGACGTTGGCCAGAGAGGTCATGGTCAAGGCGGTGGACGGCTATATCCGGCCCGCCTATGCCGATTTCCATGCCAAGGCATCTGCGCTTGCCAATGAAACGGCAAAGCTTTGCAGCGCGCCCTCGGATGCTGAATTCAAGGCAATGAGCGCCCGCTTCAGCGATACGATCGAATCCTGGAATAAGGTGTCGATCGTGACCGAAGGGCCGGTCATGCAGGAGAACCGCTTCGAGCGCGTGCTCTATTATCCGGATCGCAAGTCGATCGGCCTGAAGCAGGTTCAAGCGCTGATCGCCACGCCGGACGAGGCCGTAACCGACCCCAAGGCGCTGAAAGAGCGTAGCGTCGGCATCCAGGGTCTTGGCGCCTTCGACTATGTCTTCTTCGGCTCTTACCCGGAAGGAATCATGGCCGAAAAAAGCAGTTTCAGATGCCGCTATGGTCTGGCGATTGCTCGGAATGTTGAAGGTATCGCCGCCGAATTGCAGGCGGCGTGGGACGACCCGAAGGGGGTTGCCAAGGACTGGAAAAACCCGTCCAAGGACAATGCCGTCTATCGCACCGGCGAAGAGGCGATGCAGGCGCTGATCGGCATTCATGTGCACGGTATCGAAATGGTTCGCGACAAGCGCATCCGGCCCTTCTACGACGGCAGTAACCAGAAAACGACGCCGAATGCCGCGATCTTCCGCCGCTCCGGCAACACGATCCGCACCATCACCGCCAATGTCGAGGGCCTCGAAAAGCTCTGGCAAGCCGCCGATCCCGACATCTTCCTGCCCGAGGATCAGAAGGCCCGCGCCGGTAACGTCGCCTTCGACTACACAGCCGCCGCCCAGGCGATCGCCAAACTGCCCCCACCGAACGCCGAAAACCTGGCCGATAAGAAATATCTGGCGAAACTCGCTTTTATCGATTCCACGCTGAAGGATGCCACCACGCGCATCAACAATGATGTCGGCGCCGCCGTCGGCCTCGAAGCTGGCTTTTCCTTCGCAGACGGAGACTGATATGTTCACCGACCCGATCGGCAAGCGCGCTTTCCTGAAAGCAGCCGGAGCCGGCTTTGCTTTGAGCCTGCTGCCGCGCCAGTCCGAAGCGCTGGAGCGGGCGGAGGCGGTTTTCGCCACCAATTTCATGGCTGCGGACAAGAGTTTTGGTGTGGCGCTGCTGACGGAGGAGGGCAAGCCGATCACGCAGTTGAAGCTTCCGGCGCGCGGTCACGATATCTCCTTCGATCCGGTGTCTTCGCGGGCGGTCTCCTTCGCTCGCCGGCCCGGCACATTCGCCTTCGTCTTCGACACCGCCGCAGGCCAGCCGGTCAAGCTTATCCAGGCGGCCGAGGGCCGGCATTTCTTTGGCCACGGTGCCTTTTCCGCCGACGGCAAGCTGCTCTACGTCGCCGAGAACGATTTTGACAATTTTGCCGGCATGATCGGCATCTACGACACCCGCTCCGGCTACCGGAAGATCGGCGAGTTCCCAGCCCACGGCATGGACACCCACGACATCCAGATGATCGAAGGCGGCCGCTATCTCGCCATTGCCAATGGTGGCATCAAGCAGCATCCCGATAGCGGCCGCGCCAAGCTCAATCTCGACCACATGGAGCCGTCGCTGGTTATCGTCGATCTCAGGGATGGCCGGATGGTCGAGAAGCATGATCTGCCGGCCGATATACGCCAGCTCTCGACCCGCCACATGGATACCGACAATCAGGGCCGCATCTGGTTCGGCTGCCAATTCGAAGGCGCTCGGGACCGCCACCC
This sequence comes from Rhizobium sp. P2_G2, assembly GCF_056403555.1. Taxonomy (NCBI): domain Bacteria; kingdom Pseudomonadati; phylum Pseudomonadota; class Alphaproteobacteria; order Hyphomicrobiales; family Rhizobiaceae; genus Rhizobium; species Rhizobium sp. P2_G2. The sequence goes on along the minus strand of NZ_JBFUFF010000002.1, from coordinate 185,857 downwards.
GCCGCTGCTCGGCCATTTCAAGCGCGGCGAGGACCTGACCTTCATCGATATGCCCGAAGATGTGCTCGAGGGCTTCGCCAATTATGTCGGCACGGTCGACGTCAACCGCCAGGCGGACCTTGTCGCGATCTCGTCGCCCCACGGCGGTCAATGGGCCGCCTTCGAAACCAGGACCTGCAAGCTCGCATACAAGGAAAAAATCGCCAGCGTCTGCGGCCTGGCGCGCGATCAAAAGCTCTTCGCGCGCTCGACGGAAGAGGGATGGTTCGATCGTGAGCACTCGGATGTTGCCTGGGACAATCACATCACGCCGCTGACGTGACCTCAGCCGGACGCTTTGCCGATCCGCTTCACCGCTTCCAGCAAAGCGTGCGCGTGGAGCAGCGCCATCCCCGTCGCATTCAGCATTTGCGGCAGGATCAGCCATTCGAGCGTCCAGGCGGCGCCTGAGCGTTCCTGCTCATGCACCAGCGCCTGATGCAAGCCTGAGACCTGCACGGCATTGAAACGGGCGAGCGACACCAGCACCTCGGCGCGCACCGGGTTCTGTTTGTGCGCCATGGCCGACGAGCCACCGCCACCCGAAAGCGCAATCTCGCCGATCTCGTTCTGCGCCATCAGCGCGACATCCTGGCCGATCTTGCCAAGCGCGCCGGTGACCTGCGACAGCCAGTCGCCCAGCGCTGCGATCCGATCCCGCGCGGCATGAGGCACGTAATCGGGGACGGAAAGGTCCAGCGAGGCGGCCAGGGCCTGTCTGACGGCATCGATCTTGTCGCCGAATTTCTCCGCGGTGCCGGCCGGCCCTGCGAGGGAAAGGATAAGGTTTTGCGACCGGACGGGTCCGAGCGCCAGGTGGACGCGCTTGACGAGGCCGCGCCAGACGGCAAGCCGATCGCCAGCGGAAACCGGGATCGCTGCCTGCATCCGGGTCCGTCCCATCAATTCGGCTTGGCCGAATTCTCCGATCAGGCGATCCAGGATCGGGAGCAACCCGTTCAACCGCGCATCGAAGAGTTCAAAGACACCACGCAGCTTCATCGCCAGCGCCGTATCGATCACATCCTGACTGGTGGCGCCGAGATGCACCGACCCGTCATGCGGCGCAGCGACATGCGCCTTGAGCTGCTTGACGAAGTCAGCAACCACGACACCGTCCTTCAGTGTCGCGTCACCGAGATGCGGTAGGTCCGGGCGGAAGCTCTTGGCACTGAGCGCGATGTGATCGGCGGCTTGCCGACCGATCAGGCCACATCCGGCCTCCGCCTCGGCGAGCGCCACCTCGAAGCGCAGCATCGCCTCGAGCTCGACCCTGGTGCCGATCAATCCGGCGAGCACCGGATCGATCAGCAGTGGTCCAAGGAAATCCGCCAGCAAGCCTGTCATCTCACACCCGTTCGAGCGCCACCGCAATGCCCTGGCCGACACCGATGCACATGGTCGAGATGGAACGTTTCCCGCCGGTCGCGACCAGTTCCAATGCCGCCGTGCCGGCAATGCGGGCGCCGGACATGCCGAGCGGATGGCCGAGCGCGATGGCGCCGCCATTGCGGTTGACGCGCGCATCGTCGTCGGCAATGCCGAGCTCGCGCAGTGTCGCCAGACCCTGCGAGGCAAAGGCTTCGTTGAGCTCGAACACATCGAGCTGATCGACGGTCCAGCCGATCTTCTCCAAGAGCTTCTTCGTGGCCGGGGCAGGGCCGATGCCCATGATCCGCGGCGGCACACCGGCAGTGGCGCCGGCAACGACGCGGGCGATCGGCGTCAGGCCATGTCTCTTTGCCGCTGCTTCCGAGGCGATGATCAGCGCCGCCGCACCATCATTGACGCCCGAGGCGTTGCCGGCCGTGACAGTCCCGCCTTCACGCACGATCGGCCGCAGCTTGGCCAGAGCCTCCATATTGGTGGCGCGAGGATGCTCGTCCTTGTCGACGCTGATCGGATCACCCTTGCGCTGCGGAATGGTCACCGCGGTGATCTCCTTGGCGAGCCGGCCATTGGCCTGCGCGGCGGATGCCTTGGCCTGTGACCGGACGGCGAAAGCGTCCTGGTCCTCACGGTTGACCTTGTAATCATCGGCGACGTTTTCGGCCGTTTCCGGCATGGAATCGACGCCATATTGCTTCTTCATCAACGGGTTGATGAAGCGCCAGCCGATCGTGGTGTCATGGATCTCCGCATTGCGCGAAAAGGCACTGTCGGCCTTGGGCAGCACGAAGGGTGCGCGGCTCATGCTCTCGACGCCGCCGGCAATGATCAGGTCGGCCTCGCCGGTCTTGATGGCGCGGGCGGCGGTAATCACCGCATCCATGCCCGAACCGCAAAGCCGGTTCATCGTCGTGCCGGGCACGCTGACCGGCAGGCCTGATAGCAGCGACGACATGCGCGCGACATTGCGATTGTCCTCGCCCGCCTGATTGGCGCAGCCGAAGATCACCTCGTCGATCGCAGCGAGATCGAGCGACGGATGAGCGGCAATCAGCGCCTTGAGCGGGATGGCGCCGAGATCGTCGCTGCGGACGGCGGAGAGTGACCCGCCGAAACGTCCGATTGGCGTGCGGATATAGGCGCAGATAAAGGCTTCGGTCATTTCACTTTTCCTGCAGTTCAGGCACGACGAGATCGCCAACCGTTCCATCGACATGAAGCCGCGCCCCGGTCATCGCCTGGAGTTCCTCCATCGACATGGCAGCGAGCTTCTCCCGCACCACGAAACGCTTGTCGACAATGTCGATCACGGCATGGCTGGTATAGACCCGTGTGATACAGCCAACCCCGGTCAGCGGAAAGGCGCATTTTTCCACCAGCTTCGGTTCGCCATTCTTGGTCACGTGCTCGGTGATGACGATCACCTGCTTGGCGCCGTGCACAAGGTCCATCGCACCACCGACGGCCGGCACGCCCTTGGAGCCGACGCGCCAATTGGCGAGGTCGCCGTTCTCGGCCACCTGATAGGCGCCGAGGATGGCCACGTCGAGATGGCCGCCGCGCACCATGGCAAAGCTGTCGGCATGGTGGAAGAAGGCCGCACCCGGCTTCAGCGTCACCGCCTTCTTGCCGGCATTGATCAGGTCCCAGTCCTCTTCGCCCGGCGCTGGCGCCTCGCCGAAATTCAAAATGCCGTTTTCGGTATGGAAGATGGCCTGCCGGCCCGGAGGCTGGAATTTTGCCACCATTTCCGGAAAGCCGATGCCGAGATTGACATAGGCGCCATCGGCAATGTCCTGGGCGGCGCGCCAGGCGATCTGGGCATTGGAAAGTTTTATGTCTTCGCGCGTATCGATCGTCATGCGTAGACCACCCCGGCTCGAATGAGCTCTTCTTCCTGCTGCGGATTGGCGACTTCGACGACGCCATTCACGAATATGCCCGGCGTCACCACATGCTCAGGGTCGATGCCGCCGGCCGGCACGATCTTCGACACCTGGGCAATCGTTTTCGCCGCCGCCATGCACATCAGCGGATTGAAGTTGCGGCCGGCCTTGTTGTAGGTCAGGTTGCCCTGGAGGTCGCCGATATGCGCCTTGACGATGGCAAAATCGGCCTTCAGCCAGCGCTCCTGTACATAGTGCCGGCCGTCGAATTCGGCGATCACCTTGCCGTTCGCCAGTTCCGTGCCATAGCCAGTCGGCGTGTAGAAGGCGGGGATGCCCGCGCCTCCGGCCCGGATTCGCTCGGCCAGAGTCCCCTGCGGCACGAGCTCGAGCTCGATCTGGCCGGCCAGATATCTTTCCGTAAAGGCGCGGGGATCGGACGAGCGAGGGAAGGAGCAGATCATCTTCCTGACCAGTCCGGCATCGATCATCGCTGCAATGCCGATGCGGCCATTGCCGGCATTGTTGTTGATCACAGTCAGGTCTTTCGACCCCTTGTCGATCAGCGCGTGAATGAGTTCGATCGGCGCGCCCGAGCCGCCGAAGCCGCCGATCATGACGGTGGCGCCATCGCCGATATCGGCAACCGCATCCGCCAGGCTTGCTATCGTCTTGTCCATCAAAACCTCCATCTCCGACGGAATTTTCGCCGGTGATCTCGACAGGATCAGTAGGCGAAGAAAGGCTCGACGTCTAGCATTTTGTGCGTTATACGATCTTTGTTCGAATATCGCACAAAAACAAAGCCGAGGACATGAGCATGGCAGTCACCGAGCGAGACATGATGGGTGGGCTGGCAAAGGGCCTGAAAGTTATCGAAGCCTTCACTGCCGACCGGCCACGGCTGTCGATCGCGGAGGCCGCGGCCGTATCCGGCCTCGACCGCGCCACGACGCGCCGCTGCCTGCTGACGCTCTCCGAGACGGGCTATGCACAGTATGACGGCAAGTTCTTCACACTGACCCCGCGCGTGCTGAGGCTCGGAACGGGATGCCTGGCCGCCATGCCGTTGCCGCGCATCGTCCAACCGGTTCTCGATCGCCTGTCACAGGAAATCGGCGAAAGCACCTCCGTCTCCATTCTCGACGAAACCGAGATCGTCTATGTCGCCCGCGCGGCGCAGCGGCGGGTGATGTCGATCGCCTTGATGCCGGGCTCGCGCCTGCCTGCCTATTGCACCTCGATGGGTCGCGTCCTGCTGGCGGCGCTGGAGCCGGCGGAGGCAAGGCATCTCCTGGAACGCTCGGACCTGACGCGGCGAACCGAGCGCACGGTGACCGATCCGGACAGGCTGATGGCCCTGCTCGAAGAGACGCGAAAGCAGGGCTATGCAGTCAACGACCAGGAGGTCGAAATCGGTTTGCGCTCCATCGCAGTACCCCTGACGACGGCGCGGGGGCAGACTGTCGCTGCGCTGAACGTCGGTCTGGCTGCCGGGCCGGAGGAGATCTCGACGGTCAGGGATCGCCTCCTGCCGGCATTGCTGAAGGTCAAGGCGGAACTGGCGAAGGTTCTTGCGTGAAGAGGAGGACGATACCGCCGCCCTCATTCACATATCAAAAAACACAGTCTCGTCTTCGCCTTGCAGACGAATGTCGAACCGCACCTCATTGCCGTTCCTCTGTCCGATCAGCGTCTTGACCCGCTGCCTGTGTTCGATGCGGGCAAGGATCGGGTCCTCGGCATTGGCTGCCTCTTCATCGGAAAAATACATCCGCGTCTGCAGCCCGATATTGATGCCGCGCGCCACCACCCAGAACAGGATATGCGGCGCCATCAGCCGTGCATCGTTTGCCCGGAACGGCACGCGACCGGGCTTGATCGTCTCGAAGGCAAATTCGCCGGTCTGCATGTCGCCAGGCTGCCGGCCCCAGCCGAGGAAATTCGGATCGGCCTTGCCGCGCGTCTCCGACGGGCTCTGATAAAAGCCATCGGCATCGGCCTGCCAGATTTCCACCAGTGCATCCTTGAGCGGCGCGCCAAGGCCGTCATAGACAAAGCCGCGCACGGTAATCCGTTCGCCGCGCGTATGCTCATTGGTCAGCGGTCCCGAGCCGAGATCGCTGTCGAACACGCCGTTGATGCCGACGAAATTCGGCGTGCAGCCGATATGCACATAAGGACCGGCGGTCTGCGACGGTGATTCCTTGAGATAGTTGAGCGGCTGGACCATGTCAGTTGCCCTCCTTGCGGTTCTCGAAGAAGGTCGAGCGGCGGCCGCGCAGCACGATGTCGAATTTGTAGGCGCGCATGTCCATCGGGATCGTCGCGTTCCAGTCGAGCGGCGCAATCAGCTGTTCGATGGCGCGCGGGTCGGAAATGGTGTTGACGATCGGACATTTGGCGATCATCGGATCGCCCTCGAAATACATCTGCGTGATCAGCCTCTGCGCAAAACCATGGCCGAATACCGAGAAATGAATATGCGCCGGCCGCCAGTCGTTGACACCGTTCGGCCAGGGATAGGCGCCGGGCTTCACCGTCTTGAACCAGTAGCTGCCGTCCTCGTCGGTGATCGCACGGCCGACACCGCCGAAATTCGGATCGATCGCCGCGAGATAGGTCTCCTTCTTGTGGCGATAACGCCCGCCGGCATTGGCTTGCCAGAATTCCACCAGCACGCCCGGCACGCCGCGGCCGCGTTCGTCGAGCACCCGACCGTGGACGAGCAGCCGTTGGCCGATCGCCATCTCGCCAGGCCGGGCATAGTTGACGATCAGGTCATTGTCATAGGGACCGAGCATATTGTGGCCGAAGACCGGGCCGGTCAATTCCGTCGTCGTGCCTTCCAAAGAAATCAGCGCCTTCTGCGGCGAGCGCAGCACGGAAGTCTTGTAGGCCGGCGCATAAGCCGGCGGATGCCAGCCGCGGTCGCGGGCGAAGAATGCTCCCGTCTCCGGCAATGTGTTCTTCATGCCTGTCCTCCTCGCGTCTCTTTCGCCGCGCTCATCTCATCGAGAGTCTTCTTGACGATCTTGATCGCCGAATTGGCGGCGGGCACGCCGGCATAGATTGCCACATGCAGCATGGCTTCGCTCAGATCGTCCGGGGTGGCGCCCGTATTGGCCGTGGCGCGCACATGCATCGCCACTTCCTCGTCATGGCCGAGGGCCGCGAGCAGCGCGATCGTGACGATCGAGCGCTCGCGCTTCGTCCAGTTCGGCCGCGACCAGACATGGCCCCAGGCAGCTTCGGTGATCAGCGTCTGGAACGGCTCGTCGAATGCGGTCTTGTTGGCCTCGGCGCGGTCGACATGGGCGTCGCCCAGCACCGATCGGCGGGTCGCCATGCCCTGTAAAAAACGTTCCGACGGAGCCTTGCTCGCCATCTCAATCTCCGCTGATGAAATCGGTCAACAATTCAGCCAGTTTTTCCGGCTGCTCGATACAGGGCAGGTGGCCGCAGCCCTTGATGATCTCGAATTGCGCGCCGGCAATGCGATCGGCAGTGGCCTTGACGAGATCCGGCGGCGTCGAGCCGTCCTGGTCGCCGACCACGACCAGCGTCGGCACCTTGATCTTGGCTGCATCGCCGGTGAGATCGGTGTCGCGCAAAGCCACGCAGGTGCCGATGTAGCCCTCGACCGATTGCCGGACGAGCATGTTGCGGTAGCCGGAAAGCTCTGCGGCCTTGTTCGTATGGAAATCCGGCGTGAACCAGACTTTCATCACACCGTCGGCAATCGCTTCGATGCCCTTGTCCTTCACGGTGGCGATACGCGTGTTCCAGCTGTCGTCGGTGCCGACCTTCGCGGCCGTATCGCAAAGCACGAGTTTCTCGACCAGGCTTGGCTTCAGCTTATAGACCATCTGCGCCACCAGCCCGCCGACCGAAACGCCGCAAAGAACGGCCTTCTTGATGCCAACATGCTCCATCAGGCCGATCACGTCGCGGGCATGGTCTTCCATCGAATAGGGCGCTTGACCGAGATCGGAAAGACCGTGGCCGCGCTTGTCATGCAGCAGGATCGACCAGTTCTCCGTCAATTCGTCGATCAGCGGCAGCCAGATGCGGAAATCGGTGCCCAGCGAATTGATCAGCACCAGCACCGGCTCATCCTCGAACTCGGTGAGATATTCGTAGTGAAGAACCGTCCTGTTGATTTTTGCGAAAGCCATGAATGTCTCCTCAGTCGCACGTTATTGGATGATTTTGTTTTGGTATAATGATATTTTTGCCAGAAATCATAACTGGATTGGCATGAATTGGACAGCCGGATCAAGTTTCGTCATCTGCAGACCTTCATCGAAGTGGCGCGACAGAAAAGCGTCGGCCGCGCGGCGGATGTGCTCGCCATCACCCAGCCGGCGGTGACGCGGACGATCCGCGAACTCGAAGACTATCTTGGCGTCGATCTCTTCGAAAAGGAAGGGCGCGGCATTCGTATCACTCGCTTCGGCGAGGTTTTCCTGCGCCATGCCGGCGAAAGCGTCGCAGCCGTGCAGCGCGGGCTCGACTCGATCGTGAGGGCAAGGAATTCCAGCGGCCCACCGCTGCGGATCGGGGCGCTACCGACGGCCTCTGCGAGTTTCATGCCGGAAGCAATGGCGGAATTTTTGAAGGCCGGGACGGGCAGCCTCGTCACCATCGTCACTGGCGAGAACCGAACCTTGCTCGACGCGTTAAGGATCGGTGATCTCGATCTCGTCGTTGGCCGGCTTGCAGCGGCGGAGCGAATGACGGGACTGCATTTCGAGCCGCTCTATTCGGAAGAGGTCTGTTTCGTCGTCCGCACCGGCCATCCGCTGCTTTCTCGGCGGAATTTCTCGCTCACGGAACTCGCCCATTATACAGTTCTGATGCCGACGGAAGGTTCGGTCATCCGTCCATTCGTCGATCGCCTATTGCTGACCAACGGCATCGCCGAACTCACCAATGTCATCGAGACGGTGTCGGACAGCTTTGGCCGCGCCTTCCTCGAAACGCATGATGCGATCTGGGTCATCTCCAGGGGTGTCGTGTCGCGCGAGATCGATGCGGGGCGGTTGGCAAGGCTCGATGTCGATACATCGGAGACCTCGGGCGCCGTGGGCTTTACGACGCGAGCCGATGCGGTGCCCAATCTGGCATTGCAGATCATGATCACCACGATCCGGGAGCATGTCCGGACGTCCGGGCGGGGGCTCTAAAAATAAAGCTTTGCCGCGATCGCCAGCAGCGACAGCGCGATGACCCATTGCGCCACGCGGCCCCAGCGCGTTGCGCGCGCTTCCGCCTTGCCGATCGCCTCTGCCGTCGCCGGTTCGAAGCGCAGGCCCTTTTCCGTCATCTCTGTCAGTTGGATGGCGAAATTTTCTGCTTTCCTGGTGATCTCAGGCATGGCCTCAGCCAGCCGGAAAGCGGCATAAAGCCCATCCTTCAGGTCACCAGCGATCCGGCGCGGGCCGAGATTGTCGCGAATCCAGCCGCCGACCACCGGCTCCGACGCCTTCCACATGTTGAAATGCGGATTGAGCGAGCGCGCCACGCCTTCGACCACCACCATGGTCTTCTGCAGCATGATCAGTTCAGGCCGCGTCTCCATGTCGAACAGATCGGTAACCTCGAAGAGCAGCGTCAACAGCTTGGCCATGGAGATCGTATCGGCCGGCTGGCCATGGATCGGCTCGCCGATCGCCCGGATCGCCTGGGCAAACGAGGCGTGGTTGTGGTGCGAGGGCACGTAACCGGCTTCGAAATGCACGTCGGCGACGCGGCGATAATCGCGGGTGATGAAGCCGTAAAGGATCTCGGCGAGGAAACGCCGTTCCTTCTTGCTCAGCCGGCCGACAATGCCCATGTCGACGGCGACCACCACGCCATCCTTGTCGACGAACAGGTTGCCCTGGTGCATGTCGGCATGGAAGAAGCCGTCCCTGAGCGTATGCCGCAGGAAAGACTGCATCAGCTTCTCGGCTAATTGGTTGAGGTCGTAGCCGGCGGCACGCAAGCCGTCGACATCAGACATCTTGATGCCGTCGATCCATTCCATGGTGACGACATCGCGGCCGGTCCGTTCCCAATCGACTTTCGGCACGCGGAAGCCGGGATCGTCCTTGGTATTTTCCGCAAGCTCCGAAAGTGCCGCCGCTTCCAGCCGCAGGTCCATCTCGATCTTGGTCGTTTGCTCCAGTGTCCTGGTGACCTCGACGGGCCGCAGCCGCCGGGCGGGCGGATAGAAGCGCTCCTGCATGCGGGCGACGACATAGTTTGTCTCGATATCCCGGGCGAAACGTTCGCGCACGCCTGGACGGATCACCTTCACTGCCACCTTCTGGGCGATGCCATCCTTGACCACTGTCGCAGCATGGACCTGGGCGATCGAGGCGGCGGCCACCGGCGTGCCGAAATCGGCGAACAGGTCCGTCATCCGCCGGCCGAGCGAGGCCTCGATCTGGGCCGTAGCCTGCTCGGTCGGAAAAGTCGGCATGCGGTCCTGCAACTGCGCCAGGTCGGCGGCAAAATCATTTCCGACCACGTCGGGGCGGGTCGCGAGGAACTGGCCGATCTTGACATAGGATGGTCCCAGCCGTTCGACGGCACGGGCGAGATTGTCGGATCGCGTCGCACTTTTCGCCCGGTTGCGGGCGAAAAGACCGGCGAGCGAATGGCCGAATTGCAAAAGCGGCGGCAGGTCGTCGGACGGCAGCGCCGAGATGACGCCTTCGCGCACCAGCACCCAGCCGAGTTTGATCAGGCGGACATAGGCTCCAGCAGTGCTCATGAGATCAGAGTTTCCAGCCCGAATGCAGGGCTGCGACGCCGCCGGTGAAATTGGTGAAGTTCGCGCGTGCAAAACCGGCCTTGGTGATCATCGCGGCGAAATCRCGCTGATTGGGGAATTTGCGGATCGACTCGACCAGGTATTGATAGGGCTCGGCGTCGCCGGTGATCGCTTTGCCGATCTTCGGGATGGCGTTGAATGACCACGTTTCGTAGACGCGGTCGAGCAGCGGCAGCTCCACGTCCGAAAATTCCAGCACCAGCAGCCGTCCGCCGCGCTTCAGCACCCGGTAGGCTTCCGACAGCGCCACATCGATGCGCGGCACGTTGCGGATGCCGAAGGCGATCGTATAGGCGTCGAATGTATTGGCCTCGAACGGCAGTTCCTCGGCGTTGGCCTCGACAAAGGTGACATTGGGCGTCAAGCCCTTCTTCGAAGCCCGATCGGCGCCAACGGCCAGCATCGAGCCGTTGATGTCGAGCACGGTGGCATGCGCCAGCCGGTTGGACGCCTCGACGATGCGGAAGGCAATGTCGCCCGTGCCGCCGGCGACGTCGAGCACCTTATAATCGGCGCTCTTGCGCGGGTTGAGCGCGGAAATCATCGCATCCTTCCAGACGCGGTGCATGCCGGCCGACATCAGGTCGTTCATGACGTCGTAACGCTTGGCGACCTTATGGAACACGTCGTTGACGAGACGCTGCTTCTCGCCCGCGCCGACCTCGCGGAATCCGTAGGATGTTTCCATCCCGCCTTCGGCATTGGTGCGCGCTTCGTTCATCGTCGTGACTCCACTCTTCCTATATGCGGCGCACAATAGCCAATCGCCTCATGGCGCGCCAGTAAGCCAGGCAGCGAAATCGCATGTCCGCCGGCCCGCAAGCGGGCCACTTGCCTATGGACCGAAGCAGCCCGCTCCGCCTATATCTGTGACCAGGATTGATTATCAAGAGTGCGCGATGCCTGAATTGCCAGAGGTGGAGACCGCCCGACGCGGGCTTGCCCCGTTCATGGAAGGCGGATCGGTTCGCAAGCTGACATTGAAGCGTGGCGATCTGCGCTTTCCCTTTCCGGAGAAGTTCGCCGAGAGGGTCGAGGGCCGCAGGATCATCGCGCTTGGCCGGCGGGCGAAATATCTGCTGATCAATCTCGACCAGGATCTCACCATCATCGCCCATCTCGGCATGTCCGGCTCCTTCCGCATCGAGGCCGAGGCGGATGGCGCGCCCGGCCAGTTCCATCACCCGCGCTCGAAGGACGAGGCGCATGACCATGTCCTCTTCGACGTGGATCGCAAGGATGGGCCGGTGCGCATCATCTATAATGACCCGCGCCGTTTCGGCTTCATGCATCTGATGCCGACCTCCGACCTCGACACCTATCCCGCTTTTGCCGGCCTTGGCCCGGAGCCGACCGGCAACAGCCTGTCCGCCGTCTATCTCGCCGGACGCTTCGAAGGCAAGAAGCAGCCGCTCAAAAGCGCACTGCTCGATCAGCGGGTCGTGGCCGGCTTGGGTAATATCTATGTCTGCGAGGCGCTCTATCGCGCCCATCTTCTGCCAACCCGCGCTGCGGCTTCCGTCGTCACCAAGGCTGGCAAGCCGGCCAAGTCGCTGGAACTCCTAGCCGACGACATCCATGTCGTGATTGCCGAAGCGATCGCGGCTGGTGGCTCGTCGCTGAGGGACCATATCCGTATCGATGGCTCGCTCGGCTATTTCCAGCACAGTTTCCGCGTTTATGACCGCGAGGGCGAACCCTGCCTGACGCCGGACTGCAATGGAACCGTCACCCGCATCACCCAGTCCGGCCGTTCGACCTTCTACTGTCCGGTCTGCCAGAAATAGAGGAGAGTTCCGATGGCTTACGAAACCCTGATCGTCGAACAGCGCGGCAGCGTGGCTTTGGTCACGCTCAACCGGCCACATGCGCTCAACGCGCTCAACAAGATCCTGCTGGACGAGTTCCTGGAGGTTCTGGCCCGCTTCGCCGACGATGACGGCGTCCATGTCGTGGTGTTGACCGGCAACGAGAAAGCCTTCGCCGCCGGCGCCGATATCAAGGAGATGAAAGACTTCTCCTATATGGACGCCTATCTCGGCGACCATACGTCCGGCTGGGACAAGGTCGCCACCTTCCGCAAGCCGCTGATCGCCGCTGTCGCCGGCTTTGCTCTGGGTGGGGGCTGCGAAGTCGCGCTGATGTGCGACTTCATCATCGCCGCCGACACAGCCAAGTTCGGCCAGCCGGAGATCACCCTCGGCGTCATCCCCGGCATGGGCGGCACCCAGCGGCTGACGCGTGCGGTCGGCAAGGCCAAGGCCATGGACATGGTGCTGACGGGCCGAATGATCGACGCCGCCGAGGCCGAGCGCATCGGCATGGTCGCTCGCGTCGTGCCGGCCGAGAAGCTGATCGAGGAGGCGCTCGCAGCGGCAGAGAAGATCGCCTCGCTCTCACGTCCGTCGGTGATGATGGCCAAGGAAAGCGTCAACCGCGCCTTCGAAACGACGCTTTCGGAAGGCATGCGCTTCGAGCGGCGCCTATTTCACTCTTTGTTTGGCACGGAGGATCAGAAAGAAGGCATGGCCGCCTTCACCGAAAAGCGCAAGCCGAAGTTCCGGAACCGGTGATAGGGCCGCAGATTCTTTCCGAAAGTCGATTGACGTTCCCGGGGATTGGCGCTATACGCCCGGCCACAGTTTGAAAAGCCAAGCGCTTTTCTGGATGTTCCCTCATTGCCCGGCATTGAGGCCGCCCGTCCTAGGGCAGCGGCATCGGGGCATGTTGGACCAGAATCGATTGAAGAGAGGCATAGATGGCCAATACAGTTTCGGCGAAGAAGGCGACCCGCAAGATCGCGCGCCGCACGGCAGTTAACAAGTCGCGTCGTTCGCGCATCCGCAGCTACGTGCGCAAGGTCGAGGAAGCGATCGCTTCCGGCGACAAGGCAGCCGCCGAGGCGGCGCTCAAGGCGGCTCAGCCGGAGCTGCAGCGCGGCGCAACCAAGGGTGTGATGCACCGCAATACTGCGTCCCGCAAGGTGTCGCGTCTCGCGCAGCGCGTCAAGGCGATCAGCGCTTAATTTCGTCTAAATTCATGCTTAAAAAAGCCTGGCACGTCGTGCCGGGCTTTTTGTCGTCCTGTTGCAAATAGTTAATATTTCCTTCACGCGGCATCAGTGTGATAATTTGAGATGACAAGTTTTATTAAACAAATTCAAATAGATACAGAAGGTCCGCGGAAGGTGCTGTCCGCTTACGCTACGGCAACTTGTCGCAAGAGCGAGTCAAGTGAATTTTTTATTTTTTTCGTCGATTGGCCGAGTCGCGCGCTTCACAACTGAATCCCGTTGATTCCCAAGCGATTATTTTTCCACTCGAGCGGTGGTTTGGGCGCCCACGGTAATGTCAATCGCTTTCTCTTAAGAATGCGTAAAAAAGGGCATTGATCTTGCCCGATGAACTTGCCTAAATGCCTTCCACAGAGGCGAGGCGCTCTGGTCCGGGAATGCTGAAAGGGCATTCGGATCGGCAGTCCAAAGACCTGTATTCGCGGTGGAATCTCGAATTCCGCTTCATCCCGGACCGTTAGGCAAGGCAAAGGGCACGCAAGCGCCCGATGGAAGGTTTTTGTCTGTCGGGAAGGGCTCATGAAACGGTGGTGCGGCGAAGGAGATAGGCAGAGGACGGCAGCACGTCTGTCGATCCAGGAACCGGAAGACTTATTGAACGTTATTCCCGATTGTCGAGTCGAGCGAGGACCTCTGCTCAGTCCTGGGGACGGGACGGCAAGGTACGATGGATGTCGGGAGAGGAACCAAGGGTACACCCTTGGACCACGAAATACAAAAGGCGGCGACATGCATATGACAATGACAGATAAAAACGCGTATTCCAGCAGGGATAATGCGCGTATTGTGCCATCCAGCAATGCAGATGCAGATTCGGGGGAAACGGGGATGAAACACGACGCCTTGTTCGAGCGCTTCAGCGCGCGTTTGAAGGCGAAAGTGGGCCCGGATGTCTATGCAAGCTGGTTCGGCCGGCTGAAAATCCATTCGATCTCGAAGAGTGTGGTCCGGCTCACCGTGCCGACGACCTTCCTCAAGTCGTGGATCACCAATCGTTATCTCGACATCATGACGGCACTGCTGCAGGAAGAGGATGCCAATATCCTCAAGGTCGAGGTTCTGGTCCGCAGCGCGGCGAAGCCGAGCCGGCCTGATATCGCCGACGCCCCTGTCGTTGTCGACGCGTCGATCACGCAATTGCCGCGCAAGGCGGCCGCCCCGACGCTGTTCCAGCCCGCTGCATCGCAGTCGGCCCCGGCTGCCAAGCCTGTGCAGAACTCCACCCTGTTCGGTTCGCCGCTCGACAGCCGTTACACCTTTGCAAGCTTTGTCGAAGGTTCGTCCAATCGTGTCGCCCTTGCCGCGGCGAAGACGATTGCCGAATCCGGCGCCGGCGCCATCCGTTTCAACCCTCTGTTCATCCATTCGAGCGTCGGACTGGGCAAGACGCATCTGTTGCAGGCGATTGCCGCGGCGGCGCTGAGCAATCCACGCAATCCGCGTGTGGTCTACCTGACGGCCGAATATTTCATGTGGCGTTTCGCCACTGCGATCCGCGACAATGATGCGCTGACGCTCAAGGAATCGCTGCGCAATATCGATATCCTGATCATCGACGACATGCAGTTCCTGCAGGGCAAGCTGATCCAGCACGAATTCTGCCATCTGCTCAACATGCTGCTCGACAGCGCCAAGCAGGTCGTCGTCGCGGCCGACCGGGCGCCTTGGGAGCTTGAATCGCTCGATCCGCGCGTCCGTTCGCGGCTGCAGGGCGGCGTGGCGATCGAGGTCGAGGCGCCGGATTACGAAATGCGGCTCGAAATATTGAAGATCCGCCTGGCCCAGGCCAGGCAGGAAGACCCGAGCCTCGATATTTCCGACGAAATCCTCCAACATGTGGCGACCAATGTCACGGCGTCGGGACGCGAATTGGAAGGCGCCTTCAATCAGCTGATCTTCCGCCGGTCCTTCGAGCCGGACCTGACCATCGAGCGTGTCGACGAACTGCTGTCGCATCTCGTCGGAGCCGGCGAGCCGAAGCGCGTCCGTATCGAGGACATCCAGCGCATCGTCGCCAAGCACTATAATGTGTCGCGGCAGGAATTGGTATCCAACCGCCGCACACGCGTGATCGTCAAGCCACGGCAGGTGGCAATGTATCTGTCAAAGACCATGACGCCGCGTTCCTTCCCGGAAATCGGCCGGCGCTTCGGCGGTCGCGACCACACGACGGTGCTGCATGCGGTGCGCAAGATCGAGGAGCTGATCTCCAACGATCAGAAACTGTCGCATGAGATCGAATTGTTGCGCCGTCTGATCAACGAATAGCCTCAATCCTTTAGGGGAGTGCCGATGGCCCGCGCCAGCCTTGCCATGTACGATTCTTTGCCACCCGTCCGGGCGGCCAATATTCGGCTCTGGCAAGGTATCCGCGACCGTCTGCGCGCCGCGGGATTCGAGGCGCCGGAGGCGCTCGATTTCGAAACCGAGCACGACGATGTCTGGCTCAAGCCGGACGTCGTGCTGGCGCAGACCTGCGGCTATCCTTACGTTTCCTATCTCAAGGGCAAGGTCAGGCTGGTGGCGACGCCGGCCTATGACTTTGCCGGCGGCGAGGGGACTGAGCGGGTCAGTTTTGTTATCGTGCCTGAGGCGAGCAAGGCGCAAGGCCTTGAGGACCTGCGCGGCAAGGTCGCGGCGATCAACGATTGGGGCTCCAATTCCGGCATGAATCTGTTTCGCGCCGCGCTGATGCCGCTGGCGAAAGACGGCAGGTTCTTCTCCGTCGTCAAAATCACCGGCGGCCACCTGTTTTCCATCGAGGCCGTGCGGGCGGGCGAGGCCGATGTCGCTTCGATAGACACGGTCACCTGGGGCATGCTCGACCGGCACCGGCCGGACATGCTGTCCGGTGTCCGCATCCTCACCGAGACCCCCAGCGGCCCCGGCCTGCCTTTCATCACCCGATTGACGGCCTCGGACGCCGAGGTCGATGCCCTGCGCCGGGCAATCGCCGACACGATCGCCGATCCGGCCTATGTCGAAGCCATGGCTGCACTGGGCCTGAAGCGTATCGAGATTCTCGGCGACGATGACTATGATCGGCTCGACGCCTATCGCCGCGAGGCCGAGCGGCAGGGCTATCCGATCATCGCCTGATCGTTCTGCAGTTCCGGCAGGTCCGTTCCAGCCACCGTCGTGGGATGATGGGGGTGGATGGGTTCATGATGCGCCTTGAACAGATAGCGCCGCGCCACGTCGAGATAGCCGTTATAGACGAGGCCGCCGTTCATGGTCAGAAAGGCGTCACGATTGGCCCTGTAAAGGCCGGGGATCTTGTACCAGGCGAGTGCCGGCTTCGTGTGATGCACGATATGCAGGTTATTGTAGAGGAAAAGCAGGCCGAAGGCCGGCGAATTCTCGACGATCGCCGTCCGCTCTTCTTTGACGCCGGCATATTGATGCTCGGCGAAGGACCGCAGCCGCGAAAAGGCGATTCCCGCATAGAGGAAGGCGGTCAGATAGATCCAGAGCGGCATGCCGCAGACCGCAAGCACCCAATAGAGCACGGCAGCGCAGCCGATCAGATGCAGGAACCAGATGCGGGCATTGCGAAAATCGCCGCGCGCGACATGCAGGACTTCATGGCCCCAGAAGGTGGCGAGCGACACCAGCGGCCCGATCAGCAGCCGGCCGGCCAAGGTATTGTCGGTCGTGGTGATCAGCCGGCCGACAGCGCCGGTGCGATGCCAGGCGTCGCCGGTCAGGTAATAGGATTCCGGGTCCTCGATCGGATCGGTGAGCCATTCGTCATTGTGATGTTTGAGATGGGCGCGCTTGTAGAGCGCGTAGGGTAGCCAGAGCGCGATCGGGAACCAACCGATCAGGTCGTTGACCTGGCGAAAGCGGGTCGGGTGTCCATGCAGCACCTCATGCTGCAGCGAGCCGTGCCAGGCCAGCAGCCAGCCGCCGGCGATAACGAGCACGATATAGGGTACGGAGGCCCAGAAATAGGTGAGCAGGAACCAGGCCGTATAGATAAGAACCGCGAGAAAAAGGGTGGGCCATTCGACCGCGAAACGGGATTTCTTTTGCCGTTTCGCGATCGAGCTCGGATCATCGAAATGAATCGTCGCCATTGAAATCCGCGAATGTCAAAATCAGGTTCTGAACGCGGAGAGCAAATCGTCCTGGCGCTACCTTATGTATAGATATATGCGGCCAAGCTTGCGCGGCGGTCAAGAGGCCTGACGGGTCGCTTGCAAAAGAAATCGATGATTTTGGTAGATTTTCGTCAAATCGCTGTTTCCGTGGTGCTTTTGCCGCACTGAAATTTCATTCGGAGGCGAGGTCGGCGACCACCGCATCAAGCACCAGCATGCCGGCCTGGGTGCAGCGCAGCCGCGAATTGCCGAGCCGTTCGAGGAGGCCGTGGCCGATGAGAAAATCTTCTTTCTCGACCTCGATCGACCGGCCGGAAAGTGCGCTCCAGCGTGCCAGATCGAGACCCTCGCGCAGCCGAAGCCCCATCAGCAGCATTTCGTCGGCCTGTTCGTCGCGGTCGAGGCTGTCATTGTCGACCATGCCGTGACCTTGCGCCTTGACCGTCTCCAGCCAGGCTTCCGGATTGCGCTCGGTGGCGGTGGCAAATTTTCGTCCGCCGGAGGTCAGCCGGCCATGCGCGCCGGGTCCGATGCCGGCATAGTCACCATAGCGCCAGTAGGTGAGATTGTGGCGGCTCTCCGCGCCCGGCGCGGCGTGATTGGAAACCTCATAGGCCGGCATGCCGGCGGCCTCTGTCACCTCCTGGGTGATCTCGTAGAGCCGGGCGGCTTCGTCCTGGTTAGGCAGTACGATCTTGCCATTCTTATGCAGGCCGAAGAAGGGCGTGCCCTCCTCGATGGTCAACTGATAGAGCGACAGATGATCGACGGCGTAGGAGATGGCCTCCTCGAGTTCTCTGACCCAGTCCTCCGCCTGCTGGCCGGGTCGGGCATAGATCAGGTCGAAGGACATGCGCGGAAAGATGTCACGTGCCAGCTTCACGGCCTTGAGCGCATCCTCGACATTGTGCAGCCGGCCGAGAAAGCGCAAATCTGGGTCGTTGAGCGCCTGGACGCCGAGCGAGACGCGGTTGACGCCGGCGGCACGGTAACCGCGGAAGCGCTCGGCCTCGACGCTCGACGGATTGGCTTCCATGGTGATCTCGATGCCATCTGGCACATGCCAATGCCGGGCAATTGCCGAAAGAATCGCGTCGACCGTCTCCGGCTTCATCAGCGATGGTGTGCCGCCGCCGAGGAAGATGGAGGTGACGGTGCGCGATCCCGAGATCGACCGCATCGCCGCCATTTCCCGAAGGAAGGCGGCAACGAACGCCTCCTGATCCACCGGCTGATGGCGGACATGGCTGTTGAAATCGCAGTAGGGACACTTGGCCGCGCAGAACGGCCAGTGGATATAGACCCCGAAGCCTGGTTCGCCGGTATCCGGCAGCAGCGGCGCATTGATGTCCAAGGTCAGATGTCCAGTCCGGTTTCGACGAAGAGCTTGAAGGCGCGGGCGCGGTGCGATAGCGCCGCGGCGTCGCCCGGCTTCCAGCCATGCTTCGCATCGGCCAGCATTTCGCCGAAAGTGATGTCATAGCCGCTCGGCTGGAACACGGGATCGTAGCCGAAACCGAGATCGCCGCGCGGCGGCCAGACGAGATGGCCCTCGACCTCGCCCCGGAACGTCTCGGTATGGCCATCCGGCCAGGCAAGGCAGAGCACGCTGACGAAACGGGCGGCGCGCTTGTCCGGCGTCGAAGCCCCCTTCTCCTGCAGCGCCTTTTCCACCTTCTCCATCGCCATGCGGAAGTCACGGCTGCCATCCTCGCGCTCGGCCCAATTGGCGGTATAGACGCCTGGCGCGCCATCCAGCGCATCGACGGCAAGCCCGGAATCGTCGGACAAAGCCGGCAAGCCGGAAGCCGTGGCCGAAGCCAACGCCTTGATCCGGGCATTTTCCTCATAGGTCGTGCCAGTCTCGTCAGGCTCTTCGAACCTGAGATCGGCGGCCGACTTGGCCTCGAAGCCGAATGGTCCGATCAGATCGCGAATCTCGCGGATTTTGCCGGCATTGTGGCTGGCGACGACGATGGTCTTGGTGTCGAGCTTGCGCATTCGCTGTTCTCTCAGGCCTCTTCTATCACGTCATAATGCTGCACGGTCGCATCGTAATCGATCAGCGCCGCCACGGCACCCGGCTCTACGACCGCTTTGCCGATCTCGTCGCCGGCAAAGGCGCGGATCGCCTCAAGATCCTTCCAGCGCGTCAGCACCAGAAATTCGATGGTGTCGCCGAGCGGGCGCCGGCTGAGATGCGCGCCGACGAAGCCGGGCAATTGGCGCAGTTCCGGCAGCACATTGTTGCGGAAATGCGCCGGATAGGTCTCCGGACTGGACGCCGATGCACGGCCACGCCATTCGCGTATGATCATCCTGTCCTCCTGCCGGCCGACAAGTCTGTCAAATGATGTTCCAGATCCGGGCTTCAGCGAATTCCAGCGAATTGCCGGCCGGATCGCGGAAATAGATCGAACGGCCACCCTGTGGCCATTCGACCACGGATTCGATCTCGATGCCGGCCGCCGTCAGCCGCGCGGCCCATTCGTCGATCTCGTCGGATGTGGCGCGGAAACAGAGATGGCCCTGCCCATGCGCCCCATGCGGCGGCACCGGCAACTGACCTTCCTTGTAAGGAATGATCGTCTCGGCTGGATTGAAGATCAGGAGCACGCCTGGGCCACAGCGGAAGAACACATGCCGGTTGCCAAACCGCCCGATCTTCTCCAGTCCGAGAATGCGCTCGTAGAACGCCTCCGCCGCATCGAGGTCATCGACGTAAAGTGCCGATTCCAGAATTTGCGACGGAGCCTTGTTCATCGTCTCATCTCAGGCGATCGCCTGCTTCTGCATTTGCACGAGGTCGCTGATACCCTGCTTGGCGAGACCCATCAGCGTCAGCAGTTCTTCCTCGGAAAACGGTGCGCCTTCGGCCGTGCCCTGGATCTCGACGATGCCGCCCTTGCCGGTCATGACGAAGTTGGCATCCGTCTCGGCCGAGGAATCTTCGAGATAATCGAGGTCCAGGACCGGCTGATTGGCGAAGACGCCGCAGGAGATCGCTGCCACATGATCCTTCAACGCCTTCTCGACCTTGATCATGTTGCGGACTTCCATCCACTTCAGGCAATCATGCAGCGCGATCCAGCCGCCGGTGATCGAGGCCGTGCGCGTGCCGCCATCGGCCTGCAGCACATCGCAATCCACGGTGATCTGGCGTTCGCCAAGCGCGGTGAGATCAACGATGGCGCGCAGCGAGCGGCCGATCAGCCGCTGGATTTCCTGGGTGCGGCCGCCCTGCTTGCCGGAGGTCGCCTCACGCCGCATGCGATCACCCGTCGAGCGCGGCAGCATGCCATATTCAGCAGTGACCCAGCCCTTGCCGGAATTGCGCAACCATGCCGGCGGCTTTTCTTCGACGCTGGCCGTGCACAGCACATGCGTGTCACCGAACTTCACCAGGCACGAGCCTTCGGCATGCTTGGAAAAGCCGCGTTCGAAACTCACCTTGCGCATTTGGTCTGTTTTACGCCCGGATGGCCGCATATTCGGAACTCCTTGGAATGTTGAGACGCGTATTAAGGCGCGTTAAGTCTTTTTGCAAAGGAAAAGGGGCGAATTTCCTTTTGCGTACCCGCTTCGAATCCTTATATTTCAGGCATGAGTTTGATCGATGTGATGGAAAAGGAATGAAGGCGCTCGACGACCGCTCCAGCGAAATCTTCCGACGCATCGTCGAAAGCTATCTCGGCACCGGTGAGCCGCTCGGTTCACGCTCGCTGTCGCGTGTGCTGCCGATGTCGCTGTCGCCGGCGTCCATCCGCAACGTGATGAGCGATCTCGAAGAGCTCGGCCTCATCTATTCGCCGCATGTTTCCGCCGGCCGGCTGCCCACCCAGCAGGGCCTGCGATTCTTCGTCGATGCCTTCATGCAGGTCGGCGCGCTGTCGGAAGACGAGCGCCGTCAGATCGACCGGCAGATCCGTCCGGCCGACCGGGTGGGTTCGGTCGAGAACGCGCTCAATGATGCGAGCCAACTGCTCTCGTCGGCCTYGCGCGGCGCCGGCCTGGTGATCACCGCCAAGAGCGACACGCAGCTCAAGCATGTGGAATTCGTCCGCCTGTCGCCGGACAAGGCGCTTGCCATTCTGGTCGGCGACCGCGACGAGGTTGAAAACCGTATCATCACTCTGCCGGCCGGAACGACCTCGTCGCAATTGACGGCGGCGGCCAATTTCCTCAACGCGCATATGTCCGGCCTGACATTGGGCGAGGCGCTGGAGCGGACCGAAAAGCTCAAGACCACAATCCGCTCCGAGCTCGACCAGCTCTCCGGTGAACTCGTCGACAAGGGGCTCGCTATATGGTCGGGTGGCACTGAAGATGGCCGGCCGACGCAGCTGATCATTCGCGGCCGTTCCAACCTGCTCGAAGGGCTCGAAGGCATGGAGGACCTTGACCGGCTGCGCATGCTGTTCGACGACCTCGAAAAGAAGGAATCGCTGAGCGACATCCTCAATCTTGCCGAAAGCGGCCAGGGCGTGCGCATCTTCATCGGCTCGGAGAACACGCTGTTCTCGCTCTCCGGCTCGTCGCTGATCGTCGCACCTTATCGCAATGCCGAGGACCGCATCATCGGCGCCGTCGGCGTCATAGGCCCGACCCGACTCAATTATGCGCGCATCGTGCCGATGGTCGATTATACCGCGCAGCTGATGTCGAAACTCAATGGACAGGCGCGCTGACGATCCGGAAAATCTCCGACATTTTTGCTTTTACATTGACTTTTGGGCAGAATTTCAGTATTTTCTAAATATAAATTCCCGCAGTTTGTGATTGTCAAGCTACGGAGAGCCTTCCATTTCTGGTCTATATTTTGGTGATGCAAGCAACGCGCCGATTTCGGTCGGCGCGGGCGGAATGACGCGTCAACTTCGTCAGTCATGCGTTCGGGGGAGGGCATTGCGATGCAGACCATTACCTTTTCGGAACAGGACTTCGGTTCCTTCGACCCGATCTACAAATGCAAGGTCAACATCATCCAGTTCCACGGCCAGATCGTTGCCGATGGCGCCCAGGTGACGTCGCCGGTGCTGGCACACGACACGACCTATATGGGGCCGGTGTCCTGGACGTTCAGCAATCCGGTCGATCGCGTCGAATTCGATGTCGGCTATTTCGACGATGTCGACACCACCACGGTCAAATTTTTCGACGCGGCGGGCAACCTGCTCGAGCGGTTCAAAAATGACCAGACCGGCTTCCAGCATTTCGTCTACAGCAACGCGGTCGGAATCGCGCGCGTCGTCGTCAACAACGACAAGAATGACGTGCAGGGCTTCGGCGTCGACAATATGTCGTTCCGCAATCAGCCGCCGCAGGTCAACCTGACCAATACGGACGACATCAACGGACTGCTCTGGGGCTGGAAATGGGATCACAAGGATCTCACCTATTCCTTCCCCACCAGTTCCGATGAATACACCCATAACGGCTACAAGGCGGTGACCGGCTTCGAGGCGATGAATGCGGACCAGCAGAGCGCTTGCGCCACCATCCTTGCCAATGTCCAGGGCGTGTGCGGGCTGACCTTCACGCAGACTGCCGACGTAAACGCCGATATTCGTTTCGGCGAGGCCGATACGATCGACTATTCGGACGGAAGCGGAGCCCATATCCCCGGCAGCCGCACGGCCGAGGGTAATCCTCCCGACCCGGCCAGGGCGACGGTCGGCTGGGGCGATTGCTGGTTCGTCCACAACACATACGACATGCCGACGGTCGGCAGTTTCGCCTATGCGTCAGGTCTGATGCATGAACTCGGCCACTCGCTCGGCCTCAAACACGGCCATGTAAGCCAGGGCGGTCACGGGATCACATTTCCGCAGCTTCCCGCGGATCACAATTCCTTTGAATATTCCGTCATGACCTATCATCAATATGTCGGCGACACGACCCGGGGCGACAGCGCGATCGACCATCCGACGACTCTGATGCAGGATGACATTGCCGCCCTGCAATATCTCTACGGCGCCGATTTCAGCTTCAACAATGGCGATACCGTCTATAGCTGGGACGACAACAACCAACTGCTGATCAACGGCACAGGGCAAGGCACGCCCGTCAATCATCGCGCCCTCCTGACCATCTGGGACGGCGGCGGCACCGATACCTATGATTTTTCCAACAAAACCGCGAATCTCACCGTCAACCTCAATGCCGGCGAAGGGTCGACCTTCGGGCCGCTCGCCGATCTCGGCGACGGCCATCACATGGCCCGTGCCAACGTCTACAATGCGCTTCTCTACAAAGGCAAAACCGCCTCGCTGATCGAAAACGCCACGGGCGGCACCGGCAACGACAAGTTCACCGGCAATGTGCTTGCCAATACGCTCATCGGCGGCGATGGCAACGACCGCCTCGACGGCAGCTATGGCAATGACATCCTGACGGGTGGCAACGGCAACGATGTCTTTATCTTCAGGACCCTTCTCGACGGTGTCAACAATGTCGACTCGATCACCGACTATACGGTCGGCAGCGATCTCGTTCGCCTTGAGAACAAGGTGTTCACTGCTCTCCCCGAGGGCGTTCTAGATCCCACGGCCTTCTTCGATGGTGCACAGGCGCATGACAGATCCGACCGCATCATTTATAACGACGCCACAGGTGCCTTGATGTATGACGCAGACGGCAGCAGGAACGGTGCGGCCGCCATCAAGTTCGCTCAGCTGTCGACAGGCCTTGCGATGACCAACACCGACTTCATCGCCATCTGAGCAGGTCCTCCGCATCGGCACACGGGCCGGCGCCAGCGCCGCCTCTATATCTCTGCGATCTCCGCAATAACCTGATTGCGACATCTGTCATGCGATTGCCATGCTCCATGCACTGGTAGGAATCTTCACCGAAACCCTTGATTTTTTCGCGCTAAACCTCGATATCCGCAGCAAATCACGACATACCAGTATGCGGAGACCGCCATGACGGATGAAAATAACAATGCGTATCAGACGGACGCCGACAATGATGTGAATGCGGCGCAGGGTGCCGATGGCCAGCCCGCCGTAGCGCCGGAGCCCGATCCGATCGATGTGCTGAAGGCCGAGAATGCCGATCTCAAGGACCGTTATCTCCGGCTCGCCGCCGAGATGGACAATCTGCGCCGCCGCACCGAACGGGATGTGAAGGACGCCAAGACCTACGCCGTCACCGCCTTTGCCCGCGACATGCTGGCGGTTTCCGACAATCTGCGCCGCGCGCTCGATGCCATTCCGGCCGAAGCGCGCGCCGGCGGCGATGCCGGCTTCGTGTCATTGGTCGAAGGCGTCGAGATGACCGAGCGCTCCATGCTTTCGGCTTTGGAACGCCACGGCGTCAAGAAAATCGCGCCCACCGGTCAGAAATTCGACCCGAATTTCCACCAGGCGATGTTTGAGATCCCGAACTCGGAAATCCCGGCCAATACCGTGGTCCAGGTCGTGCAGGATGGTTATGTGATCGGCGATCGCGTGCTGCGGCCCGCCATGGTCGGCGTTTCTAAGGGCGGCCCCAAGGCGGAAGCCCAGAGCGGCACACCGGAAACCGCAGCCTGATAAGGCACATTTTTCAAATGACCTCCTGGCCGCCTGGAGAAATATTCCCGGCGGCTAGGCGACAACAGATGCGAAAATCGCGCTGGCTGCCTTTACGGCCGCCTGCGGCGCCAGCTTCACTTGCAGCCCGCGCTGGCCGCCATTCATGAACACCAGATCATGCGCCATGGCTTCGGCCTCGAACACGGTCGGCACCTGCTTCTTCTGGCCGAACGGCGATATGCCGCCGACGACATAGCCGGTGGCCTTCTCCGCCGCGGCCGGCTTCATCATGTTGGCCGACTTGCCGTGGAAGGCGGCCGCCAGCTTCTTCATGCTGACTTCCTTGTCCGAGGGGATGACGACGCAGACCGGCTTGCCGTCCACCTCCGCCATCAGCGTCTTGAGCACGATCGCGGGTGAGACGCCGAGCGCTTCGGCTGCCTGGATGCCGATCTTGTCGGCATCGGGATCGTAATCATAAGTGAGCACTTCGAATATGGCGCCCGCCTTGGCAAGCGCGAGCGTCGCACGCGTGGATTTGGACATGATCGCCCCCCGATCGGCTATCGGTATGGATTAGCGCTGAAACAATGCAGCGTATATGTCCGGCTTGAATCCGGCGGTGATCCTGTCGTCTTCCACCAGCATCGGACGCTTGATCATCGTCGGGTTCTGCACCATCAGCCGGATAGCCTTGTCTGCATCCAGATCGACCTTGTCGGCATCGGGAAGCTCTTTGAAGGTCGTCGAAGCCTTGTTCAGCACCTTCTCCCAGCCAAGCTTTCTCACCCAGTTCTTGACCGTGCCGGCATCGATTCCCTCGGCGCGATAATCGTGAAAATCATAAGCGACATCGTTCGTCTTCAGCCAGTCGAAGGCCTTTTTCATCGTGTCGCAGTTCTTGATGCCGTAAATCCTGGCGGACATGCTTGTCTTCCTGTCTGTTTCTGCCGTCTCTATCAATCCACCTGCGGATTTGGAATATGAGATTTCCCTGGCGTCGATCAAATCGGGTGGCGACCGCGACATCTCGACTCTATCTATTGGCTGCCGCCATTCCCGAATGACCCGTTTTCCGGATTTCTCATGGCCATCAAAAGCCTTCAACTCTCCTCCATCGAAGCCGATCATGCGATCGGTCCGATACTGATCGTCTTGGACGGGGAGAAACTCGTCGCCCTCGATTTCGATTCTCCCGAAGGCCGTCTGCGTCAAATTCTGCAGCCGCGTTACGGCCGTGACCTCAGTTTCGAGGAAACCGTCTGTCTGACCCACATTGCCTCCGCCATCCATGCTTATCTCGACGGCGCCTTGGATGCGCTCGACAGCATACCTGTCGAGCCGGGCGGCACGTCTTTCCAGCGGCAGGTCTGGATGGCATTGCGCGCTATTCCAGCCGGCACGACATTGAGCTACGGCGAACTGGCTGCCCGGCTGGACAGGCCGAACGCGCATCGGGCCGTCGGATCGGCCAATGCGCTCAATCCCGTCAGCATCGTCATCCCCTGCCATCGCCTTGTCGGCAGCAACGGTGCCTTGACCGGCTATGGCGGCGGCATGGAACGCAAGCGCTGGCTGATCGACCATGAACGCCGCTCACGCTAGCGGCGGCCATTGCCAGAGGCTCTCGTGCCGGCATTCGCCGATATGGCTCCAGATGATATGGAAATCCCGCACCAGCCATCGCACCGGCGTTTCCAGCGATTGCCGCATCACAAGCTGTTCGGTGTAAAACAGCGTCAGATGCGGGGTGAATGTCCGTGTCGCTTCACTCTCGACACCCGGCTGGCTTTGGGCCGCGGCGATATTTTTCTGCAGTTCGATGAGGTAGCGATTTGGCTGGCTGCAGCATAAGATCAGCGCCTTTTTGTCATGCGGCCGCTGGAAGCTCATGATCTGGTCGAACGTCAGCATGAAGGGTTCGACCGCGACCGACGACAATTCCTCCTTCTTCGCAGCCAGATCCATAAGGGAGAACATGTTATGCATGCCCAGCCCTTGGAGCGTGACATGCGGCGGCCGAATCTCCTCGGCGACACCGAGGCGGCGCATGAAAACTCCGGCTATATCGGTCGCTTGTCTGGCCGCGGCAGCGGATGCCTGCAGGCCAACAAACAAATCCACTCTGGCCTTGAAACTTGGCGGCGGATTGTTGTCTTCGCCCCCGGTCAAATCGAATTCGAATTGTGCGCGTGACATTGGCATCTCCATCAGTTCGTTTGACGCCTTCACTAAGCCTCAAAAATACCGGCAGATCAAGAACAAAAAGAGAACAAATTGCTTTGACAAGGGCCGTGGTTTCGAGTCAAACTGATATACGCAGGCGAAGCCAAAGACGTTTCAGCTCGATGTGAGAAACCGCGAGAAATGCGCATTTTGTGCAAGAATCGGGTGGAGGCTGGAGGATTTGAGCACGATATATGGGGCATATCGAAACACGAGGGCTGAACCATGGCTCAGATGAATCAATTCTATCATGTCTTCGAAACCGCAGCCGGTTTCTGCGGGATCAGCTGGAATGAAAGCGGCGTCACACGCTTCCAACTGCCGACCAAAGCCGCGGAGTCCACGGAGAGACTGCTGCTGCGCCGCATCCCGACTGCCAGCCCCGCCACACCGCCGGCCGAGGTCATGGACACCATCGCCGCCGTGAAACGCTATTTCGACGGTGAAGCTGTCGATTTCTCCGGCGTGAGGCTCGATCTCGGCGAGCAGGACGATTTCTTCCGGCGCATCTATGATGCTGCCCGCCGCGTCGAATGGGGCCACACGACCACCTATGGCACGCTTGCCAGGCAACTCGGCGCCGGCCCCGAGGCCGCCCGCGATGTCGGTCAGGCGATGGCGAAGAACCCGGTGGCGCTGATCATCCCCTGCCATCGCGTGCTGGCGGCCGGCGGCAAGATCGGCGGTTTCTCGGCGCCGGGCGGCTCTGATTCCAAGCGGCGCATGCTGGAGCTGGAAGGCGTGGAGGTCACGCCGCCAAAGCCGGTGCAGCAGTCGCTGGCCTTTTGACGGCGGGGACACGTCTGCGTGACCGGGAAGCAGGCGTGTCGGCGACCACCTGTCAGAGAATGAAATCGTCCTTCGTCAACGCGATCGCACCATCGAGGTGAATGGCGAAATCGGCTTTCTTGTCACCGTTCGTGTCGCCATACACATAGGTGTCGGCGTCCTGCTCGACGAAACGCAGTTCGCCGACCTTGCCGGTGAAAGCCGCCGAACCGAGATAGGTGAAAGCCTGGTTTCCGGATATCTGCGAATTGGCGTCGATGGCCGAGAGAGCGATGTGATCGCCGTCTGTGCCCGAGAAATCGAGGATCGAATCCTGGCCGACAGCGGCAACCGTGCTGTCGGCCAGCGTCTTGAAGACGAAGCTGTCTGCCTGCGTGCCGCCGGTCATCGTGTCTGTGCCGAGACCGCCATAAAGGGTATCGGCACCCGCGCCGCCGGAGAGCGTGTCGTCGCCGTTGCGCCCTGACAGGACGTTGGCGACGTCATTGCCGATCAGGATGTCGGCGGCGGCAGCACCCCTGGCATTCTCGATGACGACAGAATGGGCAATGGTGTAGCCGCCGGTCAGTGTCTCGGATGTCGAAACCCAGCCGCCGCCGCCGATCTCGGCTTTGAGCGTGGCAGCGCGCAGGTCGATCTTTGCCCGGCTCTCGCCGCGATAGGCAATCGTGTCCGTGCCGCCGGTATCCCAGATGGTCGTGTAGCCGTGGTCGAAGTCGACATTGTCGGTGAACGTATATGTGTCGTTGCCGGTATTGTGGGCGCGCGCGCCATAGATGTGCTGCAGCGACGCGATATCGATCGCGCCATAGGAACCTGGCTGCGCATTGACCGGCGTGTCCAGATCCACGGCATCGGTGAACGGATTGTCCTCTCCCAGGAAGGGGAACGTATATCCCATGACGGTATAGAGCTGCGAGTTCAGGTGGCCGGTCCCGTGGTCTTCCGGATTGACCACGCCCGGAAGTTTCGGCCCCTTCGATACGTCATGCGGATGCTTCAGCCCGAGCGCGTGTCCCGTTTCGTGCAGCCATGTTTCGGAAAAGGTCCCGAGCTTGACGGCTGCCGCCGATCCCGCCACGTCGACATTGATGCCGACTGTCGAGTCAAGCGTGGTCACGCCCGGCGCCGGAACGCCCGATTCACCGCCGCCGCCTTCCACCAGCTTGAAGTTGATATTGCCCTGGCTGGCGACATGCTTGAAATTGAGGTTGGTGAAGGATTCGATGTTGGCGAGGATCTCGCGATAAAACGCCTTCCAGTCGCCCTCGTTGAAATCCGGAATACCGTTGCTGTTGATGTCACCGTCGGCGAAACTGTAGGTGACAGTCTGAGCGTTCCATGCTCCTCCATCGATCAAACCGTTCAATACCGGATTTTTGGAAAGAGCGACGGGTCTGTATGAATCGGCCATGAAATCTCGCTTTATGTCTGCATATAACGCCGGTTCCACCACGACTGTCTTCGTTGAGCAGTGGCAAACGGCGCTGCGGCTGGCATATTCCAAGCAAGCACGCGGCTGTCAATTCGAGCGGAGGCAAGCCTCGGAGAATCCTGCGTTAAACGGATAGGCGCTATGGGAGATTTTGATAGTGTCTGGCATGCCGCAAGTCTTGGTTTGGCGGCGACCTCGGTTTTGTCGTGTCTATCTCCTTATGCGAGGTCGACCCGACGCTCGATAAAGCGGCCGGGCGGAGGATGCCGTCCGCCTCCAGCATGCTCCCGTGCCTTCTCTTGACGTAGAAAGGCTCATGGCTAGTCAAATAGCTTTTGGATGTCCGCCATTGATCGGAAGAGCTTCAGAGGCCGATCCGGAAACGGCAGGAAACTTTCGCGCTCATAGAAGCGCTTGGCGCTCTCGTCCTTGGCATCGACAATGACCGCAAATGACGCGATCTCGCTCCGAACCGCGCGAAAGAGTGCGTCAGCCAGCAAGAACCGGCCGTAGCCCCTTCCTTGATATCTTCGGTCGACGGCGAGGCGGCCAAGCAAGGTCGCCGGAATCAGCGGGTAGCGTGGAATTTTCCGGACCACGGCTTCAGGCAATTCCGGTAGCTCAACCGCCGTCGACGACAATGTGTAATAACCTGCCACCGTCCCGTCGGACAGAACAAGGACGAACGGTGCCGCCATCTTCTTCTTGTAATCTTGTCCGGCCTGGGTCCTGAAATATCGGTCGAGCGGCTCCACGCCGCTCGAGAACCCAACACGGTCGTGCTGCGGGCCAAGAACTTCGACCCGAAGCCTATCGTCCAACCATTCTCCCATGAATTAGACGCCTGTTTTCTCGCGATAGCGGCGAATCGTGTCATGCATCCGGTCGTTGACAGGTTGAGGTTCGACCAGTGCGTCGACAAACGCTGTGGCGTCTCTCATGGAAAGTGTGAGATGCTGATATTCCTCGATTGCTCGTCGTGCGGCATCCTGAACGCTGGTCAGG
The DNA here is from genome assembly GCF_056403555.1 of Rhizobium sp. P2_G2. Classification (NCBI taxonomy): domain Bacteria; kingdom Pseudomonadati; phylum Pseudomonadota; class Alphaproteobacteria; order Hyphomicrobiales; family Rhizobiaceae; genus Rhizobium; species Rhizobium sp. P2_G2. The sequence continues at coordinate 155,569 of NZ_JBFUFF010000002.1, read as the reverse complement.
ACGAAGTCGGTCACGCTCCGACCCTGTAGTGCGGCAGCATGTTCGATGAGGCGTTTCTGTTCCAATGTCACACGCGTCTCAAGTCGCTCACTACGGACGCGGCCCGTTGCTTCACCTATAGCCATTTTCTCGATCTCCTAAAGTTTTGGAAAATGTACGGCCAATGGCCGGAAAAGGCAACTGCAGCATAAGACTGGCTTCAATGCATGCACCAAGATGCCATCGCGCATTGGAGCGAGATTTCCCGCAGAGCGACAAGGGCTGTCAAATTTTTGAAGCTATGTCAGGCTGGGGTGATTGTTTCAGCGCCGCCAACGACTGGACAAGGCCGTCGGATAGGGGCAAATCACACAACACTCTGTTCGCCACGGCCTAGCGCCGTCGAACGCCTATTGATGATGTGCACCATAGTTCGCGGAGTGCCAAAGTGACCAAACCGACCTATTTCGCGCCCAAGGGCGGCGCCCCGGCGCAGACTGATCTTCTCACCGGCCGTGCCGTCTTCACCGAAGCCTATGCAGTCATCCCGAAGGGGGTGATGATGGATATCGTCACCAGCTATCTGCCCTTTTGGAATGGCACGCGTCTTTGGGTGATCGCGCGTCCGCTCTCCGGCTTTGCCGAAACCTTCTCGCAGTACATCATGGAGGTCGCTCCGGGCGGCGGCAGTGAGCAGCCGGAACTGGATCCAGGCGCCGAAGGCGTGCTTTTCGTCATGGAAGGGGAAGTGACGGTCGAGCTCGGGGGCAACATACACGTGCTGCAACCCGGCGGTTTCGCCTTCCTGCCGCCCTCAAGCGGCTGGCGTCTCCACAATCGCGGTTCGGTTGCCGCACGCTTCCACTGGATTCGCAAAACCTATGAGGCCGTTCCCGGCCTGGACACGCCGGAGGCATTCTTCACCAATGAGCAGGATATTGCTCCGTCGCCGATGGCTGGGACAGAGGGGAAGTGGGCAACGACCCGCTTCGTCGACCCGCTGGACCTGCGCCACGACATGCATGTGACAATCGTCACCTTCGAACCCGGAGCTGTCATCCCGTTTGCGGAAACCCACGTGATGGAGCATGGCCTCTACGTGCTTGAGGGCAAGGCGGTCTATCGACTGAACCAGGACTGGGTGGAGGTCGAAGCCGGCGACTTCATGTGGCTGCGCGCCTTCTGCCCGCAGGCGTGCTATGCCGGAGGCCCAGGAAAATTCCGCTATCTCCTCTATAAGGATGTCAACCGTCACATGAGGCTGTCGCGCTGACTGCATTGAGCACGACGAGGCGAAAGGAAGCAGCATGACCACGGTCCGCGATGAAATTTCCATCGACGTCCCCGCAGCCTTTGCCTGGACCAAGCTGAAGGATGTATCCAGGACCCACGAGCTTTTCCCCGGCGTGCTCGTGGGGTCCTCGCTCGAGGGCGATATCCGCACGGTGACGTTCGCCAATGGCTCGGCCGTCCAGGAACGCATCATCAGTATCGCTGACGAGCTCAGGCGAATTGCCTATGCCGTCCTGGGCGGACGCTTTGAACATCATGCCTCTTCGATGCAGATCGAAGCCATCGACGCCGATCACTGCCGGTTCGTCTGGACCAGCGACTTTCTACCGGACTCGAGGGCTGAGACTGTCAGACCTCTGATGTCGTTGGGGTGTGCGGCCCTGAAGCGGGCGCTTGAACACGACAATGCCGATCACTCCTTGACCTCATAAGCGCAGCATGTCCGGCACTTATGAGGCGAGCTCGAATTCGTCTGCTTTCATGCTCCGAGGCTGACACGCGCGTCTGCATTCTGCTCTGTCAGAGACACGCCACAAACGTCGATGAGGATATTCGACAAGGCGGCCGGCTGTGACAGGAATGGCGAGTGGCTGCTTTCCAACGTGTGCGTCACCGTCTTGCCGCCGATGGCGGCGTCAACCGCCGCAATCATGTGGTCCTGACCTGTTACCGGAACCGCGCGATCCTGTGTGCAACGGATGTAATGGCGCGGCACCGTGCCAAATCTTTCGGGCGTGATTTCCGATGGAGCAAAGGCGCCAGCGTTCGATTCGTCGCAATGAAGTTGCGATGCCATATGGGCGGATTCGGCCTCCGACACGTCGCCGTAAAATGACGCTTTGAGCAGCGATCGATAGGCTTCGTCGGATGATCCAGGATTGATCCTGGTCGCACCAATGGCAACGGGGTCGCCGATGAACAGCAAAGGCGCAAGCGCTGAAGACATGGTTTCATGCTGAAGCATCGCCAGCAGCGGCATGCCGTTCGGCACCATGAAGGCGGCCAGATAGACGACCGCCAGAAGCAGGTTCGGAACCTCTTCCGCGACAGCTGAGATCGTCATTCCGCCCGCCGAGTGACCGACCAGGATGACCTTGTCGCCGCTTGACGCGGCTTCTTTCACCAGCGCGACGACTGCTTGCGTCCGCTCCTCCTGTGTCACGCCAGCCATCGGTGACGGCTCGGCGGCAAACGCCGCAGGGTCGAACGGGCGGGCGCCGAACGCTTTTGGCGCTACCGCATGGACCCCGGCGCCTGGAAGGTCGAGCGTCAAAGCCCCGAAGCCGTTGGCTTCGAGGATTGGCGTAACCTTGTCCCATGCCGAATGGTTGTGCCAACCACCGTGGACCAGGACAAAAACTGCTCTTGTTGCTGACATCTCAGCCCTCTTTATCTGATTTTACGATTCTTACGACCTGAACAAGCGGCTCTGCAGGGACGAGCAAAAGGAAGCCAGTCAAACGTCCCTATTGTCGAAGAGGAACATCTGCACGCCGGAGTCATCCGGCGCATAGAGACGGCGATCCGCGCCGGCCGCCTGTCCCTCCGGGCTTGCAAACGCAGTCTGGATCGCCGCAAGGTCGTCGAAATAAAGCGTTCCGATCCGATGAATTTTGGTGGTTCCGACCGGCATCGCGATGGCACCATGGCTGACCTCGTATTTCCTCAGACCAGGGATCTTCTTGGCGAGCGGCACGTGGATGTCGAAGTAATGACGGTCAAACGCTTCTACATCCCTGGGGGTTGGGTAAATCACCAGCATGCGGGCCATTGCAATTCTCCTTGTGTTTTGGACACACCAAGGACGACGCGACGACCGGAAACGGATCGCCACCTGCAAGATTTTTGGAAAATTATCTTGAAGTGCTTCAACGTGTTTGCCGCTCGGCTGCAACGGCTGACGCGGCTATTTGGCTGACTTGAAAGGCTGTATGTCGAACATAACCTGGCCGCGCCGAATCAGGGCGGCAACGCCCTGATCCGGCGAAGAAGGCCTTCACCCGTTCGCGCGTCGCAACCCGTTCGCAAGCGCCGAAAGCGCGTCGGCGAGCTGTTGGGCGGTTTCGCGTGGCGGCATCGGCAGCTTGAGGCTCTGTACGCCGGTTGCCGGATCGCGCTCGACCCAGGGATGCGGCTGGGCTTTGGGATCGTTGGCGGCCGCGAGAGCTGAAACCAATTGTGCGCCCACCTGGACCAGGGCGGACCACGGATCGGCCGCAAGGTTGCTCGGCGGCGCCACAGGCATGCTCGGCGGCGCGACATCGCCGTGATCGATGCCCGCCCCTGCCTTCACGTCTTGCTCGGATCCTGCATCGTCGGCAAAGCCGCCGGTGCTCCCGATTTCCTCCGCCGGCGTCACGGCCTCGCCTTCGCCCATGCGTCCGGTGACGTTCTCCACCTCTTTCATGAAGCGTGTGAGGCGCGAACCGCCCAACGAAATCTCGCCGCTGCCGCCGTCGAGAATTCCCGATGACAGCGAGCGCTTGAACGCCAGCACCGAAAGCATGCCTTCCTCGATCGTGCCCTTGGCGACGAAATTGATGATCCGCACGGGCTGTACCTGCCCCATGCGATGGATGCGGGCAATGCGCTGTTCCAGCACCGCCGGATTCCACGGCAGGTCCATGTTCACCAGGGTAGATGCATGCTGCAGATTGAGACCCGTGCTGCCGGCGTCGGTGGACAGGAATACCCGGCAGGCGGGGTCCCCCCGGAAGCGTTCGACGAGCGCCGGCCGGTTTTCCGATGCAATGCCGCCGTGGAAGCTGACATAGCCGAAGCCGCGTTCTTCGAGGCGCCTGATGACGATCTCATGGGTCCGCGTCCATTGCGAGAACACCACCGCCTTGGCCGTCGGCTCGGCAAACAGATCGTCGAACAGGGCTGCCAATTCGTCCGCTTTGACGCCGTGGTCGGTCTCCTGGTCGAGCAGATAGGTGCTGTTGCACGACATGCGCATGTTTTGCCGCGATGAGGTCAACCGCCGCTGATCCTTGTCCGACAGGAACCCGGTCTTGCGCCAGCGCTGCACGATTCTCGCCACGATATCGGCATTCTCCTGATGATAGAGCATCTGCATCTCTGTCATCGGCACCAGAAGGTTCTGGTCGAGGCGTTCGGGCAATTGCTTGAGCACTTCGGATTTGCGCCGGCGGACCATGATCGGCGCCAGCGTCTGGCCGATCTTATCGAGCTGGGTATAGCCGGTGACCCGCCCACCTTCGTCCTTGATCTGGTGCTCGTGCAGCAGCTTCCATGTCGGCCCCAGCCGATGCTGGTCGACGAACTGAACGATGGACACCAGCTCTTCGAGCTTGTTCTCAAGGGGCGTGCCTGTCAGCACGATGGCATAGGGACTATCGATGCGCTTCAGAGCCCGCGCCGCGATCGTGTTCCAATTCTTCACCCGCTGCGCTTCATCGACGATCACCAGGTCTGGCGCCCAGGCAGCGATCAGGTCGAGGTCGGGACTGAGCTTCTCGTAATTGGTGATCTTGCAGAAATCGTCCAGGCGATAATCAATCTGACGCTGTGCCCGGCCACCATTGATGACCCGCGCCGCATTCTCGCCCTGCCGGCCGGAAAACCGCAGGATCTCGCTCTGCCATTGATATTTGAGCGAAGTCGGGCAGATCACCAACACCCGTGCTGCGCCGAAATGCCGCGCCAGCAGTTCCATGGCGGCAATCGCCTGGGCGGTCTTACCCAGTCCCATATCGTCGCCGATCAACGCCCGACCGGACCGGACCGCGAATAGCGCGCCTTCGGCCTGATAGCGAAAGAGCGGCACTTTCAGAAGACTTCCGAGTGCCGGATCGGCAGCGCCGAGCGGAAACAGTTCTTCAAGTTTCGCAGCCCGGCGCTCCGCATCGCGCCTTCCGGCAATGAAATCGAGCGCATCGTCATAGGCACGAAACTCATGGTCCAGTATCGAGGCGGCGGCGAGGAAAGACTCGATCTCATTCAGCCTGTCGTCCAGCAGCATTCCGTCGTGATCGGTGTCGAACAGCATCTCGGCCGCCTCGATGAGCGCCTGCGGACAATCCGTACCGGCCCGGAAATGGATACGGCGCTTGCCGTCRTTGCGGAGATAGAGTTCAGAAAAAGCCGGGCGGTAGCCGCGCGCGAATGCAGCCTTGGCGCCGCGCTTCTTCTCCAGTTGAGCGAGGGTGAACTCGATATGTTTGCAGGTCCCCAATTCGCTCGTCGCATAATCGGGGCATGAGCAGAAATTGCCGCCCGGCCCCTTGCCCCGGATCACCACGCGATAGCTTGACTTGGAGGCCGGGTTGCTCACCCGGAATTCGGAGAAGAACGGTTCCTTGGTGAGATTCTCGAGCCCGAATGCCTGCTCGCGGCCAAACTGGCGGCGCAAGCCGCGTTGCCAGTCCACCGGCGACAAATCGGCGGGCGCGTGGGTCCGCGAGAGCTTTGGTTCCTTCGGCTTGGTTGCAGATTTGCTTCGGGGCTTGGACTTCATCGCGCTATCTTCCGTTCAGACCAGGTTTCTCGTGAGGCGTTGATCTCGCAGCCCATGGCAGATTGCAGGTCCGTCGGAGACGCCGTCAAAATTATCGGCCACCATCAGCACAAGGCGGTGATCGAAGCCGAAGCGTTAAAAATCGACATCTGTCTATCACAAGCCAAGCTTCGACTGGTGATGGAATAGTTGATTATCAACAGCACCATCCGCAGAGCGATATGCCTCTCCGAAGCCCCTCTATGAACCGTCAGTGCCCAGCGTCCTCAGCATCTCAGTGACCAAATCAAATCCGATTCTCTCGACGTCCTCCAATCACACGAGGACATCCGAATGTCGTTTGGCCGTCTTTCGACCATTTGTGCCAAGCCCACGCCAAGTTTGCTCGGAATTTCCTGGATCACTCCTGTTTTGCCAACAGACCGCTGGCCAAATGTCGGAAGGCGTCGACGGCCTTCGGAAGAACATCCTTTGGAGCGTTGCTGGCCGCAATCCAGAGGGCCGCATTGAGCGCAGCGCCACTGACGAGCCGGGCTGCGGCTTCTGCGTCCACGGACTTCAGAATTCCTTGCGCGAGAAGCCGTTCCACGGTCTCCTTGGTCACCTGCAAACAGCTGTTCTGACTCGGCCATTGCGATGGATCTCCGAGCACCGCCGGCCCGTCGAGGAGAACAATACGCTGGACTTCGGGGTCGAGCGCCATCTCGATATAGGCGGCCCCCTCGGCCAGCAGGCCGTCCCAATCGCCTCTCTCCCTGGCGCCGATCGCCTGCGCCCGCAAAGCCATTTCTGCATCGATCTGATGAACGACCGCAGCCAGAAGTCCGCGCTTATCCCCGAAATTGTGGTAAAGCGCCCCACGCGTCAGACCGGCTTCCGCGGTCAGTTCATCCATGGATGCGGCGGCATATCCTTTTTCGGCAAAGGCTTTTCGCGCCGCGGCAATCAGTTTTGCACGGTTCTCTTCCATCGTCTCGACGCGTCGCTTGGCCATTGTCGTTACCCATATTCACATACGTCTCGTATCTGATTTGACATACGCATCGTATGTCTGTATCTCGCATACATTGCGTATATCAAATGGCACGGCGATATGGAAGTTCCCGCGCCGCGCATTGCCGAATCGACAACGATGAAAAGGAGATCATAGGATGACCCAGCGCGAAGCTATTTTTCCTGCCGACAGGCACGCACTGTATGAAGCGCATGGCTATTCAGCCGCAATCCGCTTCGGAGAGCTCCTGTTCGTCTCAGGACAAGTTGGCAGCCGTTCCGATGGAACCGCCGAGCCTGATTTCCCGCGCCAGGTTCAATTGGCCTTCGACAATCTTGAGGCAGTGCTCAAAGCAGCTGGCTGCTCTTTCGCCGACATCGTCGATGTGACCACATTTCATACGGACCCGGAAAACCAGTTCGACACCATCATGGCCGTCAAGAACCAGATTTTTAGCGCCGAGCCCTATCCCAACTGGACGGCGATCGGGGTCAACTGGCTCGCTGGTTTCGATTTCGAAATCAAGGTGATCGCTCGCATTCCTAGAGAGGTATAGCGGGCGATTTCCGCTGTGTGCATTGGCGAGATATCGCGTGCCCAGTCTCAAGCGGCGGCAATGCGAGCGATGCCTCGAGCCGCTCGAGACCGAAGGCGTACCGGCATATAGAATGCCGCAGCATGCGTGATCGGAGCAGCAGCACGCCGAAAATCGGAATCAACTGGAGCGACCAAGTGTTCCCCCCGCGCGGGAAGTCGACCGTCCCGGAAATATTTCCAGATGATTGACACTCTTCAGAGCTGGGCTGTGCCAGTCGCCATGGCAATGGCCGCTGGCACAGCGAACAGACTGGTTGCTCCTCCCTTTGACCTCTCAAATCAGGGGTCGATTGACGCCGCCTCGAACACCGCCGTCAAAATGCCGAGCCGGCCTTCCATAATGCTTCGTCCCAGATCGGCGGCCAGCTCAGCCATGTCCGGACCCATCATCGTGCCGAGATTTGGCGGAGCGGGCGGCCCGGCCTGGCGCCGCTGGCAAACCACGCCTTGCGGGCTATCAACGCATGGCGCCGTCGCCTGTTCAGCTTGTCTCGCCTGAGCTCGTCCAGGCGTCGTGGGTCGACCGTCCCTCAATTGAATTGAATGATGGTATTTATCTTGGGATTTGGATTGACGGCGGCGCGGATCCGGTGTGCCACATTTGGTGCCACGGTTTTCAAGTAGTTTGGATTCTGCATATAGGCTCTGAAGGCTTCCGCCATCAGTTCAGCCCGTGCATCAGCGCCAAAGCACCCTCTCTGCTCAGGCCCGAAGCCCCGATATTCAGGATCGTCGGCTTGATCGGCATCCGGCTTGATGCTTCTTGCTTCGCCCAGCGCCGGATTGTTCAAATCGTTGTAGACGTAGCGAATTTCATCGTCGATACCGTGCTGATCGATCGCTGATATAGTTTCCTTTTTCTCATTGAGACACGGCTGGCCTGCCTTCAGCTCAATGACGTGGCCGAGCATATGGAGCACAATGCGGCGGGCAGTCCCAGCATCAAGCGTGTGCAGGCGAGCAAGGTGTTTTCGACACGGGCAATTGGCAAACAGCTTCTTGTTTTCGGGAGCTTCGAAGAACGGAAGAAGGGTGTGCTGGGGAGCTTCGAGGAGCGCGGACAGGGATATTGCCGACGCATCGGCCTTCTTCTCGCGCTTCTTCCTGCTGAATAGATCGAATAGCACTCGATGGCTCCATTGTTGAATCTGGCCACCACAGAGCGGAAGCCCGTGCAGAAGTCGTTGGCATCGTCATACAGTTGTTGAGATTCTACACCAGGCCTCGACGCCTTCAACCATTTATACCATCCAATGCGATCTCTTCCACTGTTCAAAATCGCCGGTGAATTTCCGCGATCACGAACTTGTCGTCGCCGGCAATCATATCTTTTAAATGTATATTGCCGGTAGCGCCTTGTTCGACATTGGTGGCGTAAATTCTCAGGCGATTTTGAAAGGAAATTTATTTTCGTTCAACGGAGGTAATGCCGGACATAACGTCGGAAATCTGGGCTTTGATTTCATTAATGAATTTTCGCTGTTCGCGAATTCCATGCTTTCGTGGACTATCGATAGGACCGTCGGTTTTCCTTCGGAGACAGGCAGCGCAACTGAAAGCATGTCTCCAAGGCTGTGGAGAAGCCTGGCGAGACTGTCATTTGGCGACAATGCCTGTCCTTGACCCGACTGAGAAAGTCTTCTGACAGGGTGCATGGACGGAGCGCCCCACACAGGTGGTTATGCTCAACGATCAACATAGCGTCTTGACAAGATTCGAGAACAAAGCAAAAACATCCGAAGTGAGTTTGTGGAGGCAGCGATTGCCTATGCACGTTGTGAATGACCCGGCGGATCTCTTTCGTCACGTGAGCACCGAGAAGGCCGCATTCTACCGCCGCATCATGGACGTCTTCGCAGCGGCCAAACGGCAATACCGCTTGCAGTTGCGGCCCGACGAAGTGCTTGCCGAAGCCCGCTGGCCGGACGGGTCACCGCGCCTTGAGGACGTGAATGTGGCGCTCACCCAACTCACGCAATGGGGCAATCTCGAATCACACCCCGACACTGCGCGGGTTTCGAGCCTCAGCGACTTTTACCGCGCGCGCTTTCTATACCGGCTCTCGCAGGGAGGCGAGGCCGTGGAATCGGCATTGACGGTGTTCTTGCAGACCTTGCAGCGCCGCGCCGAACTGCAAACGGTGGCGCTCGAGGACATAGCGAGCCGACTGCACGCCCTTCAGGCGCTGGCCGGTGCCGCCGAATCCGATGTGGCCAAGATCCATGAAACGCTACGGGATCTGGTGCGGGTGTTCGAAGGCCTGGCCGAGAACGCGCAGGCGTTCATGGCCGGTGTCGCCCGCAGCATCGAGCTGCAACAGGCCGAGGCGGGGGCGGTTGCAACCTACAAGAGGCGGTTGATCGATTACCTGGAACGTTTCATGGGCGATCTGGTGCGCCGTTCCGACACGATCGCGCGCCTCGTCCAGGCTTTGGAGCCAGATGTAGACGGCCTGCTTGGACAGGTGGCCGAACGCGAATCTCGCGACGCGGCTCCCGGTGGAGCGCAGGATCAGGCCAAGTCGCGGGAAGCCTACCTGCAGGCCTGGCGAGAACGCTGGAAGGGTCTGCGTGGCTGGTTCCTCAGCACCGGCCACGAGCCGCCTCAAGCAGAGCTGCTGCGAGCGCGGGCGCGGTCGGCCATCCCGCAGCTTCTGGCTGCGATCGCAGCGCTCAACGAACGGCGCAGCGGCCGTAGCGACCGCTCTGCCGACTTCCGCCTGCTTGCCGGCTGGTTTGCCGCCTGCGCAGACGACGGCGAGGCACACCGGCTCGGGCGGGCTGCCTTCGCTCTCAATCCGGCGCGGCATTTCTCGCTTAACGCCGATGCGGAAACCGAGCTGCCGGCCAGCATCTCATGGGCTGACGCTGCGCCGCTCAAGGTTCACCCGCGTTTGCGCGAATATGGCGAAGCGGCACCGCGCGGACCCCTGCCGCGCGTGCGAGACCGCGCCGAAGAGCGCGCGTTCCTGGCACGCCAGCTTGCGGAGGAATCACGGCAGGTCGAAGCGGCGCGCAGGCGTCTCGCGACCAGCCGCCCGGCGCGGCTTTCGGATCTGGGGGAACTCGACATGCATGCCTTCGGTCTGTTCCTGGGCCTGCTCGGGGAGGCTCTGGCTGAACAAGCCGGGCCGGAGACGCCGGTGGAACGCCAGACCAGCGACGGCTTGCTGCGCATCCACCTGAAGCCGCTTGCCCCCGACAGTCGCGCCACGATCGACACGCCGCATGGCGTCTTTGCCGGGCGTGACCATCTGATCACCATCACCCCCTTGCAGGACGGTCGATGAAGGCGGCGAACGACGACAACGACAGCCGCGGCATCGGCCTGCTGCAACAGCGCTTCCAGCGCGAGGAGTTTCGCGCCTGCGTGCGCGTGCTGCTGATGACGCCTTTGATAGGTCCGGCACATGAGGATTTTGCCGCCATACGCCGCCAGGCCGAAGCATTGCGCGAGTGGTTTTCTCGCGAGACGGGCTGGATGCTGCAGGTCGAGCGCGAGGGCGCACGCCTCTATAAGCTGCCCGGAAACCTGACCGACGCCACGCGCGGCATCCCTGGCTACGATCGCCGGCGCTATGTGCTGCTTTGCCTCGCCTGTGCCGTGCTCGAACGCGCCGACCCGCAGATCACTTTGCGCCTGCTAGGCGAAAGGCTGCTGGAGTTCTCCGCTGAGCCGACGCTCGATTTCACCTTCACGCTCGAGGCGCAACACGAACGGCGCGAACTCGTTTCGGTGTGCCGCACATTGCTGAGCCTCGGGGTGTTGTACCGCGTCGCCGGCGACGAAGAAACGTTCGTGCGGGCCGGCGGCGATCAAGCCGATGCGCTCTATGACGTTCAGCGCCGCATGCTTGCCGGCGTGCTGGCGTCCGTGCGTGGCCCTTCCACCTGGACCCCGGAAGAGGCGCCGGCGGCGATCGAGGAGCGGCTGCGCGCCTTGGTCGGCGAACATGTGGCGGATAGCGAGGAAGGTCGGCGCACGGCGCTGCGCCACCAGATTGCGCGCCGGCTTCTTGACGATCCGGTAGTCTATGTGGAGACGTTGGAGCCGGAAGCCCGGGCGTATTTCTTCAACCAGCGCGGAGCGATGGCCGCTCGCCTGTGCGACGCCGCCGGCCTGGTGGCGGAACAGCGCGCAGAAGGGCTGGCGCTGGTCGACGACGCCGGTCTGCTGACCGACGTGGCGATGCCGGCCGAAGGCACCGATGCCCATGTGACACTGCTTGTCGCCGAGTATCTGGCCGCCGGGCAAAGGCAGCGGCGGGCGAATGGCGCCGACACGGCGAAAGCCTTAGCCCGGGATATCCACGAACATGACATCGCTGACTTCCTGCACGAGGCGAAGGCCCAATACGGCCGTTATTGGCGTAAATCGGCCCGCGAACCAGGCGCCGAACGCGAACTCGCTGCCATCGCGATCGAACGATTGGAAAAACTGCAGCTGGCTGTGCGAGACGCCGGTGCCATACACCCGCTGCCGGCGCTCGCGCGCTTCGCGATGGGCGACGCCGAAATCCGCGAAACTCGCAAGGCGCCGACCGTGGACGTCGGCTTTCGGTTCGAACCGACATGAATGACCGCTTGTATCTGTTCTCCCTGACGCCGGAAAAACCGGCTTTGCCGATGCCGACGCGGCAGCGCTGGCAGCCGCTGCGCCTGGGCTTGGTGGAGCTCTTTCACTACGACAGCGAGGAATTCTGGTTCCGCGACGGCCATCTGTTGCTGCGCGGCAACAACGGCACGGGCAAGTCCAAGGTGTTGTCACTGACGCTGCCGCTGCTGTTCGACGCACAGCTCAAGTCTTCGCGCATTGAGCCCGATGGGGACGGCGGCAAGAAGATGGCATGGAACCTGCTGATGAACAGCTACGACCGGCGCATCGGCTACGCATGGATCGAGTTCGGCCGCGTCGCGGAAGACGGCACGCCGCGTTTTCTCTCGCTCGGCGCCGGCCTTTCGGCGACGGCCGCCCGTCCGCAGGTCGACAGCTGGTTCTTCCTGCTGGAAGACGCCGACGGCGCGACACGCATCAACCAGGATATTTGGTTGACGAGTGCGCAGCAGGTGGTGCTGACCAAGGAGCGCCTGCGCGACGCGCTCGATGGCCGTGGTCAGGTGTTCGACACCGCGGCCGGCTACCGTCGCGCCGTCGACGAGCGCCTGTTCCGTCTGGGCGTCAAGCGCTACGACGCGTTGATGGACACATTGATCCAGCTTCGCCAGCCGCAGCTTTCCAGAAAGCCAGACGAGACCGCACTGTCGAACGCACTGACCGAGGCCTTGCCGCCGCTGGCGCCCGAATTGCTCGGCGACGTTGCCGAAGCGCTCGGACAGTTGGAAGAAGACCGCCGTCAGCTCAACGAATATCAGACTCTGGCCAAGGCCGTCGGCCGTTTCGAGGAACGTTATCGCGTCTACGCTGGCACGCAGACCCGCCGCCAGGCCCGCTTGTTGCGCCAGGCCCAGACGGAGTTCGACAACGCCAGCCGGGCACGAGGTGAGGCCCAGGCTCACTTCGACGAAGCGCAAAGGCAGGAAGTGCTGGATCGGACCGCTTACGATAGTGCCGAGATCGCTCTGACGCGCGGGCGTGCACAGCTCGATACCTTGCGCTCCGACCCAACGATGCAGGACGCCAACCGCCTCGAAAACGCGGAGAAGGAGAGGGCGGCGCGATTGCAAGCAATGCTGAAGGCCACTGCAGCCGTCGAAGAAGCGGGCCGACGACTGGGGCTCAGCACCGAGGAAGCCGGACGCGCAGCCCAGCGCGTGGAACTGGCGGAACGCGCATTGGCCGATCTGCGTCGCGAAAGCGCAGTTTACGCCGATGCGGCTGGCATCGCCCGCCAGCACGCCGAAAACCTCCTCGCCCAATTGGAGGCTTCCGCGCTGGTCGAACTGACGCAGCATGCTTTCGACGGAGCATGCGTCGAGCTTCGCAACCTCGTTGCCGTCCGGCGTGAACAGATCGCGTTGCTGCGTCGCCGCCACGGCGAAGTCGCTGAGGCCGAGGCGACCTATATGCGACGCCGCGAAATCCGGGATGAACGACAGGTCGAGGCCGAAGAGGCCGCCGAACGCCGGACCCAAGCTGATGCCGAGGTCGAGCGGCAAGGCTGGAATCTGGTGGAAAGCTGGGACCGCCATTTCGTCGGCCTGAAGCAATTGCAGATCGATCCCGACAGCAGGCCCGCGGCATTGACGGCCCTGGCGGAATGGGCCGCGACGCTGCAGGGCGACAACCCTGCCCGCGACCTCCTGCAATCGGCATATGATGGGGCCGGCCTCTCCCTGACACAGCGTCGCGTGGCGCTCGACGGCCAACAGCAGACACTGGGGGCGGAACGTGAGGCGCTCGAAGACGAACGCGGACGCTTGGAAGCCGGCGACGACATGGCGCCGCCCCTGCCGTATACGCGTGGTCTCGATGCACGCGAGGCGCGCCAAGGCGCGCCGCTCTGGCAAGTGGTCGACTTTCGCGACGCGGTGGCGGCTCCGCAACGCGCCGGCCTCGAGGCCGCGCTCGATGCCTCCGGGCTTCTCGACGCCTGGATCTCTCCTGACGGACGCCTCCAGGCCGGCGATGACGGGATCCTGCCTTACGACACGCAGGCGCTGGAACGGCAAAAGTCTTCTCCGTCGCTCGCCGACTGGTTGGAGGCTACCGTACCGGCTGGTTGCGCTGTGCCGRCCGATATCGTCGAGCGCCTGTTGTCGGGCATCGCCTGCGCCGATGACGATCCCGTCGACAGTGAGGCGTGGATCGCTCTCGACGGCCGCTTTCGCCTCGGCGCGCTGTCCGGTGCGTGGGGCAAGCCTGCGGCGGTTTACATCGGCCACGTGGCCCGCGCCGCCGCCCGCATGCGGCGATTGGCCGAGATTGCCGGCCGCCTTGCGCAACTCTCCGAAGAATTGACAGCCGTGCGTGTCAAAGTGGAGCAGCTCGCGCTGGATCGCAAACAGGCCGACGAAGAGTGGCGCCTTGCGCCCGCCGACGAGGTGTTACGAGGCGCTCATATGGCGGCGGCCGCCAGCGCCCACGCGGCGCGTCTCGCCAGCGAAAGACTGGCGGAAGCGGATACGCGGTGCCGTGAAGCCGAACAGGCGTTCAAGGCTGTGTGCAAACAGCGCGCCGCGGATGCCGCAGACCTGCGCCTGCCCGAAATGCCTGACACGCTGCCCGCCGTCGAAACAGCGCTGGATCATTGTCGCGACGCGCAGGTCCGACTCCAACAGACAGCCCACGAGTTCCGTCTGGCGCGGCCGGAATGGCAACGCCAACGCGCTCGCGAGAACGAAGCGCATGGTGACCTGCGGCAGCGCGAGGAGGATCTCGCGGCGGCACATGTCGAAGCGGAAGAGGCCTCTGCCCGGCTCAATGTGCTCAGGGAAACGGTCGGCGCCAAGGTCGAGGAATTGCAGCTGCGGCTGAGCGAAGCCCGCCGTGCCGTCGAGACCGGCGAAACCACGCTGAAGCTTGCCGGCGAAGCCCTGCGCAAGGCGGGCGAGACACGGGCGGTCGCTGGCCAGCAGGCCGAGACGGCGAACCTTGTCCTGCAGCAGCGCGGTGAGGCGCGCGGCCAGACGATCTCCAAACTGCAGCAGTTTGCAGAAACCGGCTTGTTCTCGGCGGCGCTGCCGCATGTCGAACTTCCCGATATGGGCGTTCAGTGGACGATCGACCCGGCGCTGACACTGGCCCGCCGCGCGGAACAGGAGCTGTCGAACCTCAAGGACGACGACGAGGCGTGGGCGCGCATCCAGCGGCAGATAGCCGAAGAACTGACCGAGCTGCAGCGTGCGCTCGGCGCGCTGGGCCACCAGGCCCAGGCCGATCCCAGCGACTGGGGTTTCAGGGTGGACATCGTCTACCAGAACCGCCGCGAACGGCCGGACCGCCTCGCCATGCGGCTGGCCGAAGAGATCGCCCAGCGCGGCGAACTGCTCAGTGCGAACGAACGCGCCGTCCTGGAGAACCATCTGCAGGCCGAAATCGCCGCGGAGATCCAACGTCTGTTACAGGCTGCCGAACGCCAGGTCGATGCCATCAACGGCGAACTGCACAAGCGCCCGACCTCCACCGGCGTGCGCTATCGCCTGTTGTGGCAGCCGCTTTCTGAAGAGGAAGGCGCGCCGGTGGGTCTCGAGGCGGCGCGCAAGCGCCTGCTCAACACCAGCGCCGACCTTTGGTCGGCAGACGACCGGAGTGTCGTCGGCGCGATGCTGCAGCAGCGTATCTCCGCCGAACGGGAGCGCGCTGATTCCAGCGGCGGAAAGGACAGCGGCGGCACCTTGCTCGACCAGCTCGCCCGCGCCCTGGATTATCGTCATTGGCACGGTTTCCGCGTCGAACGCTGGCAGGAGGGCCATTGGCGCAAGCTGTCCGGGCCCGCATCGAGCGGCGAGCGGGCGCTCGGCCTCACGGTGCCGCTCTTTGCCGCGGTCGCCAGCTTCTACAGCCAGGGCAGCTATGCTCTGGCTCCACGGCTGATGCTGCTCGACGAAGCCTTTGCCGGCATCGATGACACAGCGCGAGCGCATTGCATGGGGCTGATCCGCGAGTTCGATCTGGACTTCGTCATCACCAGCGAGCGCGAGTGGGCTTGTTATGCCGAATTGCCGGGTGTCGCCATCTGCCAGTTGCAGCGGCGCGAAGGCATCGACGCCGTATTCGTCTCGCGATGGACCTGGGACGGACGAGAGAAGAAGCCCGAGGCCGATCCCGATCGCAGATTTGCGCCGGCATGAGCGATCAAGTCGACCCGCGTCTTCAACGCCTGCTCGGTGGTGACCATCTTGCCTCGCTGCGCAAGCGGCTGCGCCAACGCTTCGAGCGTGCGCCGATCGAGGGCGCCGTCGATCATATTCGCGTCGTCGGACTGAGCGCAGAGGAATACGCGGCACTGGCCGCGCTGCTCGGCCGCCGGCAGCGCCGCTCCAAGTCCCTGCAGATCGACGTTCTCCGGCTTGATGCCGACCTGCGGCGCTCCGGCATCGCCACATCCCTGCGCGATGCGTTGGAAAAGCTTGACGGCACCATCCCTCATCTCGCCGGAATACGCCTTAGACAGCAAATATTGTGGTCGGGCGTGATAGACAGTTGCAGCCACTCCGACTTGGCCAGCCTGCTCCTGACTCCGGGAGGTATCAGTCTGCTCAAACGGCTCGCTCGGGGGGATACGGCTGCGGCAGCGGAGCTTTGCTGGCGCGCCGAAGAAGTGCTGCGGCACCTGCCGGCAAAAGGCACGACGCGTTCGCAACTGGCCGCGGACGTGCTGGGCGACGCCCATGCGCTTGACAACGGTCGCGGGGTCGCCGCCCTCGTTCTGGCGGTCTTGCGCCAGATCGCCACGCCCACTCCCGACGCCGCAGCACTCATTGCCGACGAAGACAGCGAGATGGTACGGAAATCGAGAGAGGATGTCGTTTTGGAGCCGGTCGCCGGTGCCGAGCGGATACGGGATACATGGGCCAGAGCAGGCGTTCTGGTCAACGAGTTGGCACGCCCGGCCCTCTTTCTGAACCTGCCGCCAAACGGGACCGAAAGCGATCGTTGGCCCTTGGGAGAGCCGGCCTTTGCATCGCTGCGATCGCTGCTGCGCTCGCCGCCTCGATGGGATGTGGCGGGCCGCGACGTTTACGTGTGTGAGAATCCCAACCTGCTCGCCATTGCCGCGGACCGATGGGGGGCTGGCTGCGCGCCGCTGGTCTGTACCGACGGCATGCCCGCGGCCGCGCAACGATGCCTTCTGGATCAACTCGCACTGGCCGGCGCGCGGCTCCGCTATCACGGCGATTTCGACTGGCCCGGATTGCGTATCGGCAACCAAGTCATGCGAGAACACGGTGCGGAGCCTTGGCGGTTTGGCGCCGTCGACTATATTGCCGCGGTGCGGACGGCACAGAGCCTGGCACACCCGCTCGGAGGAAAGGTGGCCGAAGCATCATGGGACGGAGCGCTGGCGCCCGCGATGCGTGAGCATCGCGTGGCCATCGCCGAAGAGGCCCTGGCCGCCTCGTTGTTGCAGGATCTCGATGATCGGTGAAGCTTCTTCAAAGAAGGACGCATTTTCAGCGCAACAGGAGAAGCAAGTTATCAATCAAGATCACGAAGGTGAAGAATGCGGCGGAACAGGCGTTATATGGCGCTGTGGGGTTAACGACCGCAACGCCGTTCYCGCTCTCTATTTCAATGATCTCATTGATGAGAAATTCCTCCGGTCCGAGGTCAGCAAGAAGACCGTCCAAGAGCTCCCAATGTTTGTCGGCAGCGACCTGAGGGACGACGATGAAGAGGCATCAAGCCCCGGTCGGTTTCGCCGCTCAGTCCGAGCCAGTTGACGTGGCTTGCTTCATGTCAACGTTCCCACGCAACCGCGACCAAGGATGCGGACAAGCACTGATGGATCGGAAATTTCACGAGATCACCGCGTTTCGCATTGGTCAATTGCCGTGGGTCATCCTTCAAGATCACACGCTTCGACGACTTTATTTTCACGCCCTGCTCGGAGAGCTGACTCTCCGATTCAGCCAGAAATCGGGCGTTCTAAACCATACGACACGCCAGTGGTCATAGCCGGCAGCTCCGCTAACCCATCTGCCCTCAGCGAAACGGTTTTCCAGTTCTAGGGTTGCCTATTTTGCCTATTTTGCTTATATTGCCCAAGGAGAACGAGTCATGAGCGCAGTCAAACCATCTCATCTTACGCGGGCCGCCCTGACCAAGGCGATCGAAAGCAAGGTCGAGCGCATGCCCTTGCATGACCTTGTCGAGCTGGCTTCGACGCTGAAGGTGCCTATGGCCGCTGTCGCTAAAGCGATCCGTCGGCGAGAGCCGAAATCAATGTCGTCGCCGCCACCTTCCGATGGCCGCGTGCTGCAAGGCGACGGTGTCGGCCCGGTCGTCTCGGCGGCGGAGGGCGGCAGGCTTCTGGATGCCATCACTGTCGACGATGAAGCGGCCAACTGGACCGAGAGCGAACTCGTCGGGGCTGGAGATTTAGTCCGGCGACTCAGCATTGCGCGGGGAACCCTCGATAACTGGCGTAAGGCGGGAAAGGTCATCGCGCTGCGAAAGGGGTTGCGGAATTTCGTGTATCCACTTCGGCAGTTTGATCGTCGCCGGCCTTTAGACGGTCTCGACGAGGTGGCGGAGCACTTCGCTTCAGCCGAAGAGACGTGGGAGTGGTTGGTCGCGCCTAATCGGATGACGGACGGCAAGGCTCCGATCGACGCCCTGCATGCCGGCGACGTTCGTGGCGTCGTGAGCGCGGCGGCGGGCGCCTTTGATTACGCGTGAAGCTCGTAATGTCCAAACTTCGTGACCGGGTGATCGCCGCGTGTCTCTCAGACTGGCCGCGCATTCTGCCCACAAAGCACCGGGCGGCGCCGACCGGCGCCGGGTTCGGGTCGAGCCGCTACTCTAGTCCGACCGACTCCTTCCGCGTGCTCTACGCGGCGGACAACTTCTCTACTGCATTCGCCGAGGCCGTCGTGCGAGACCGATTTGAGGACAAGTCACGGCGCTATCTCTACCGGCCTCATCTGGAGCAGGTGTGCCTAACCGCCATCGGTTCCAGCCGAGATCTCACGCTGCTCGATCTGCGGGGAGCCGCGGCCTATGAGCTGGGTGTCGACACCGACGCGAGTCGGGCTCGCGACCACACCGCCGGCCAGACCTTCTCCCAACTTGTCCACGATCAGATGGCAGATGTCGACGCCATCCTGTTCGACTCGCGCCTGACCAGTGGTGCCTGCGTCGCCATCTACGATCGCGCCTTTTCCGCATTGTCGGCAACAGTCCCGATCGGCCTGCTGCAGGCAGCGTTGCTGCCGGCCGAAATCACCCGCCTGGGGATCACGCTACGCCGCCAACGGGGCTATGCGCCATGATCAGGCCATCTCACCGCCCTTCCGTCCGCCCTGGGGCCAACTAATGGCCAAGCGACTTCGCATCGTTTCGCCGAAGCGGAACAAACGCCTGCAGACTGGGAAGGCTTCTTTCCTTACTACGCCGGCTATCCCGAGCTATTCGCCCGCGAGTTGCTGCAGAGCGCCAAGCTACCGCGCGGCGCAGTCGTGTTAGATCCGTGGAACGGCAGCGGCACCACGACCTATAGGGCCACGTCGCTCGGTCTGAACGCTATCAGGATCGACCTGAACCCGGTCTGATCATCGTCGAACGCGCCCGCCCGTTGCCGCCGAGCGAGGCAGATCACCTCCGACCGTTGGCAGCGACGATTCTATCGCACGCCCGCTCGGCACCGCCGAAACTGTCGCCGAATGACGCGCTTCTGGGCTGGTTCGATCCGGAGACCGCCGCCTTTATCCGTGGCATCGAACAGAATATCCGCCGAAGCCTGGTCGGCAGCATGACCAAGTCCCCGGACGGGGTGCATCTCGATCGGATATCAGGTACCACGACGACGCTCTATGTGGCGCTGTTCGCCGCCTGCCGCCRACTGGTCGCACCCTTCCGCTCGTCGAACCCCACCTGGCTGCGCGCACCCAAGGCGGACGACACCCGGATCTCCGCATCGCGCCGTCCCGCGATGAAATCGAGTGCATCGTCATAGGCGCGAAACTCATGGTCCAGGCTCGATGCAGCGGCGAAGAAAGATTCGATCTCGTTCAGCCGGTCATCCGGCAGCATTCCGTCGTGATCGACGTCGAACAGCACCTCGGCAGCCTCGCTGAGCGCCGGTGGACAATCCGGGTCGCCGGCGACCCGCCGCGCGTCAGTCGCGCGAAATGGACAAGCCCGCGAGAAGCGGAGCGTAGGCGGCGAGCCTGCGGGATACGAACTCCGTGAAGAGCCGCACGCGCTTGGTCTTGCGTGTCTCCCCCTGTGTGAGAAGCCAGAGCGTTCCGTACATGTGCAGGTCGGTGCCCGGCACCCTCACCAATAGGGGGTCGGCATCTCCGACGAAGCACGGCAGCGCCGTCATCCCGAGCCCCTGCCGCACCGCGACGATCTGCGCCTCGCCGTCCGTGGTCCTGAACGGAACCCCTGTGGCGCGAACCTCACCGTCGCTGGCCCAGTCCGGAATTCCATGAATGCTTATGACGATCCACCGGATGGGATCAGGCGCCCCCGCGCGCCACGCGGACAGTCGATCGCGGGACATGTAGACGCCGCCGAACAGCTCCGGTCCTTTCAGACCGTGAAGATTGAGCGGCAGGGATTTGCGGTCGTAGACGACGCGGATCGCGACGTCGGCCTCTCGGTTGGTCAGATTTGCCAGCTCGCCCGACGACAAGATTTCCATTTCGATGTCCGGATGCAGGCGCGCGAAATCGGCGAAGTCCGGCATGAGCAGGTGTGCTGCAAGGGGCGGTGCCAGCGTCACCCGCAGAAGCCCACGCACGCTCTGGTCGCGCCCGAAGACGCGCGTTTCCAAGAGGTGCGACGACGCTTCCATCTGGTCCGCGAACTCGAGGACCTCCTCGCCCGCAGCCGTCAGGCGGTAGCCCGAAGGCAGCTTTTCGAACATCTGCACGCCGAGGCGTTCCTCGAGCTGGGCGATGCGTCGCAGCACAGTCGAGTGGTTCACGCCGAGGCGCTCGGCGGCAGACCGCACCGAGCGTCCGCGCGCGACGGCAAGAAAATAGCGAACGTCGTCCCAGTCGATCATGGTGCAATCCCGCACCGCGGGGTGCGCCTCCCAAGGCCCGTGTCCAACGCCATCGAACATCCTCTCGAATGTGGGGTAGCACGGGCGGCCATCATAGCTCAATGCCGACAAACAGGTCCTAATTCCGAATGACGGACGCCGATCGCCGCCACTGCCGTCAGTCATCCAGCCGGATCGATTTCGCACCACCGATATGCGCGTTTCCGCACTCAACGCTTGAGGCCAGCAGACCTATTTCGAGGTTCTCGGGGACCTCCCCGAACGGTCAAAGACAAAGCCCGAAAGGAGAAATTCATGGGAAAGCTAGACGGTAAGGTTGCAGTCATCACGGGTGGATCGAGCGGCATGGCGCTGGCGAGCGCCAAGCGGTTCGTTGAAGAGGGCGCCTATGTTTTCATCACGGGCCGGAGACAGGAGGCGCTGGACGAGGCCGTCAGGCTGATCGGCCGGAACGTGACCGGTGTGCGCGGCGACGCGTCCAATCTCGACGACCTCGACCGCCTGTTCGATACGGTCAAGCGGGAAAAGGGCAAGATCGACGTCCTGTACGCGAGCGCCGGCATGGGCGAAGCCGTCCCACTGGGCGAGATTACCGAGCACCACTTCGATGCGGCCTTCAACCTGAATACGCGCGGCACGCTGTTTACGGTTCAGAAGGCGTTGCCGCTGTTCAACGACGGCGGATCGATCTTCATGACCGGGTCAGTTGCTTCGGTGAAAGGTTTTCCTGGTTACGGCGTGTATGCGGCGAGCAAGGCGGCGTTGCGCTCATTCGCACGCACCTGGCTCAACGAACTGAAGGGCAGGAATATCCGGGTGAACGTGCTGAGCCCGGGGCCGATCGCCACACCGATGCAGGACCAGGTTCTCACCGAAGAAGCGAAGCGGATGTTCGAATCCCTCATCCCGCGGGGAAAGATGGGTCGTCCTGAGGAAATTGCAGCGGCTGCGCTGTTTCTCGCTTCAGACGATTCGAGCTTCGTGAATGGCGTGGAATTGTCTGTCGACGGCGGCTTCTCGGCCATCTGAATTCGCACCGGATCGTGGGGAGTGGTGATCGGCGGGAACGTCTACGAAGGTCGCCACACTGCGAAACGGATAACCCGGCGCCGTTGAAGGCCGGAATCAATATCAACACGGATTGGAGAAGCATTATGAGCTATGCGATTGTAGGATTCGGTAAGGTAGGCCAGGCTCTCGCCCACGCCTTCGCCCGTAAGAACATCGACGTGACCGTCGCGAGCCGCCGGCCGCCCGAGACGTTGGCGCCGCAGGCTCGGGCGATTGGACCCACGGTCGCCGCCAGGTCGCTGCGGGATGCACTCGAGGCCGATACGATCATCTTGGCGGTCCCGTTCGGCGAACATCGCGAGGTTGCGAAGGCCCTGCCGAGCTGGAAAGGCAAGACGATCATCGATGCCATGAACGCGTTAGTTCCCCTTGAGGAGCTGGACGGCCTCCCGTCCTCCGCCTTCGTCGCGAAGGCGTTCACCGGCGCCAAGCTCGTGAAAGGTTTCAATCACCTAGTCGCGGCCACCCTCGCTGCCGATCCGATCATCGAGGGCGGCCACCGGGTGGTCTTCCTGTCGAGCGACGACGAGGATGCGACCGCTCCCGTGGCGGCCTTGGCCAAACAACTGGGATTCGCACCCGTCAAACTGGGAAAGCTCAACGAAGGTGGCGCGCTGGTGCACGCACGCGACCGCATCTGGGGCCAGCTCATCTTCCAGGATTTGTTCAAGAAGGAGCAGTAATCGATCTACGACCGCTTGATCGCCGCCGAAAACCGGTCGCGCGCGCCAACGTCTTCGAGCAGCGCGCGACCGAATATTTGAAGGCCACAATGTCGCGAAGGTTGGGGTGGGCCTGACGGCGCATGCGCGCCGTTCGAGGGACGGGGAGACGCCCGACAGAGTGGCTAGATCTGCGGGTGTCTTAGAATCTATCGAACGGTATCGGTGGCCCAGGATTCGCTCGAGTGTCCTGCGCTATCCAATACCACTCCACGGTACTCCCCGTCATTCCCACTCGATCGTCCCGGGCGGCTTGCTCGTCACATCATAGACCACCCGGTTGATGCCGCGCACCTCGTTGATGATCCGCGTCGCCGTGCGGCCGAGGAAATTCATGTCGTAGGGATAGAAATCCGCCGTCATGCCGTCCACGGAGGTGACAGCGCGGAGTGCGCAGACGAAGTCGTAGGTGCGGTAGTCACCCATGACGCCGACGGTCTGTACCGGCAAGAGCACGGCGAAGGCTTGCCAGATCGTGTCGTAGAGGCCGGCTTTGCGGATTTCGTCGAGATAGATGGCGTCGGCCTTGCGCAGGATGTCGAGCTTTTCGCGGGTCACGCCGCCGGGGCAGCGGATGGCGAGGCCGGGGCCGGGGAAGGGGTGGCGGCCGATGAAGCGGTCCGGCAGGCCGAGTTCGCGGCCAAGGGCGCGGACCTCGTCCTTGAACAGTTCGCGCAGCGGTTCCACCAGCTTCATATTCATGCGTTCCGGCAGGCCGCCGACATTGTGGTGCGACTTGATCGTCACCGATGGTCCGCCCGAGAAGGAGACGCTTTCGATGACATCGGGATAGAGCGTGCCCTGGGCCAGGAAGGCCGGCGCGCCCTTGCCGTCCGCGGCAATCTTCTGGGCTTCCGCGTCGAACACTTCGATGAACAGGCGGCCGATCGTCTTGCGCTTGACTTCGGGGTCGGAGACGCCGGCAAGCTCGGTGAGGAAGAGGTCGGAGGCGTCCACATGCACCAGTGGGATGTTGTAGTGGTCGCGGAACATCTTCACGACTTCGTCCGCCTCGTTCATCCGCATCAAGCCATGGTCGACGAAAATGCAGGTCAGCTGGTCGCCAACCGCCTCGTGGATGAGAACCGCCGCAACCGAGGAATCGACGCCGCCTGACAGGCCGCAGATGACCCGTTCCTTGCCCACCTGCTCGCGAATCTTGCGGATCATCTCGGCGCGATAGGCCGACATCGTCCAGTCGGATTTCAGGCCGACGATCCGATGGACGAAATTGGAGAGCAGCTTGGCGCCGTCGGGAGTATGCACCACTTCCGGATGGAACATGGTGGAGTAATAGTGCCGCTTCTCGTCGGCGGCGATGGCAAAGGGCGCATTCTCGGAGGTGGCGATGACCGAAAAGCCCTCCGGCAGCTTCGTCACCCGGTCGCCATGGCTCATCCAGACGGGATAGCGTTTGCCAGTCTGCCAAAATCCTTCGAACAGCGGGCTTGCGGCCCTGATCTCGACATCGGCACGGCCGAATTCGGCTGCATGGCCACCCTCGACCGTACCGCCGAGCTGGTGCGCCAGCGTCTGTTGGCCATAGCAGATGCCCAGGATCGGCACGCCGGAATCGAACACCGCCTGCGGTGCCCGCGGGCTGCCTTCATCCGTCACCGAGGCCGGGCCGCCGGAGAAAATTACGCCTTTCGGCTGCAATTTCTCAAAAGCCTGAGCGGCATTCTGGAACGGATGGATTTCGCAATAGACCCCGGCTTCACGGATGCGGCGCGCGATCAGCTGCGTCACCTGGCTGCCGAAATCGATGATGAGAATGCTGTCGGGATGAGCTGTCTGGGTCATGTCGGGCCTATAAAGAAACATCGCCGGGTACGCAATTGGGAATCGTCAGCTGTCGCGCAACTTTCGCAGCAGGTCGCCGAGCGCGGCAAAGGCATCGTTGCCAATGCGCGACCGGTACTCTGTTTCGATCTCTGTCTTGATGCGGTTGGCGTCGCGCATGGCGGCTTTCCCGATTGCTGTCAGCGCAACGATCCGGCCGCGCTTGTCGTCGGGGTCGGCGCGGCGCTCAAGAATGCCGTCGGCTTCAAGGCCGTCGATCAGCTGCTGCACGGCCTGTTTCGAAATTGCCAGGCGTTCGACCAACAGCGCCTGCTTTGTACCCTTCGGCGCGATGCTGCCGATCAGTGTCGAACGGGCCTCGGTGAACCAGCCGTGCCCGGCCGCCTGCATGCGGGCAACGAAATCGCCATGCCAACGATCGCTCGCCTCCCAGAGCAACCAGCCGATATGACCTGGGAATTTATCGTCAAGCACCTTGACTATGTTCCTTATGCGCCCTACTTCATTCTCGTCAAGCTACTTGACCATACCGAAGCTGTCGAGTTCTCAAGAAAAGGTTTCCACCATGATGACGCTTGAAAAACCCGTGCTTGCCGCAATCCTCATCCGCACGACCCACGAAGTCGATCTGGGCGAGGGCCGGCAGGCCACAATTTATTACGAGACCGAAGACCGCGCCCATATGCGCCTGCCGGACGGCGTGACGATGACCGGCGATTGGCACCTGCTGGACGATGGCTATGCGATCGAATGGCAGAACGGCCCCTCAGGCCGGTGGACGCTCAAGGCGATGCCTGGACGGATCAGCTATTTCGATACCGAAGGCAAGGATCGCGGCACGGTGCGGGCGATCACCTTCGGGCCGAATGCCGCCTTCTCATCCTAAGCCAATAGTGCCATCCTCGATTCCGGCTTCCAACAGCGCAACAGCCGCTGCCAGTTTCTCGTCGATAATGTGCAGATATTCGGTCCAGTCGTCGATATGGCTGACCTCGGCCTTGCCGTCGGAAATGCCGCGCAGGCCGACCAGCGGAATGTCGAAGGCCATGCAGGAGCGGAGGATGGCATAGGTTTCCATCTCCACCATCTCGGCGTCGATCGAATCATAAGCGAGGCCCGAAACCACGGCGCCGCCCGTCGAAAGCCGCGCTTCCTTGACGGCGGGAATGCGCACCGGCAATGGCAGCACGGCGGGCAGGCCGAGGAAAGGCGTCACGCCCCGTTCGAAACCGAAGGGCGTTGCATCCATATCGCGATAGCCGACGGAGGTGGCCTGGTAGACTTCGGCCTGTTCCAGCGTCGCCGAGCCGGCGGAACCCAGGGAGACGACAAGATCCGGCTTGCGCCCGTCCATGACGAATTGCGCCAGTGTCTTCGTCAGCTCGACGGCGGCTTCGACCGGACCGACGCCGGTCATGACAGGCTTGAACAGCGCCTGCAGGTGCGGACCATATTCCGCCTCCGCCGCCATCACATAGAGCAGCGACTTGCCGCCGACGGTTTTCAAGCGATCGCTCATCCGCGTATATCCTCCCGGCCGCGCAGGGCCATTTTCGTGCCGGTCATCGATGCGATCAGCTTTGCCGGTCCGTCGCCGATCGCATAGGCGCGGCCGTCGGCAACGATGATGTTGGAACCGGGTTTGGTGATCTCGCCGCGGAACAGGAAGCGGTCGCCTTTGCCGGGCGAGAGCAGGTTGACCTTGAACTCGATCGTCAGGATCGAGACGTCGGGCTCGATCATCGTATAGGCGGCATAGGTGCAGGCCGCATCGAGTGCGGCGGAAATCACGCCTGCATGCAGAAAGCCATGCTGCTGCGTCAGCTCAGGGCGATAGCCGAGTTCGATCTCGACGCTGCCGTGCTGGATGCGGGTCAGCTCGGCGCCGATCAGCGACATCGCGCCCTGGCGGGAGAACGACGTGCGGATACGCGTGCGGAAATCATCTATGGGTTCGTCCGGCATTGGGCTTCCTTTCGCGGCCGCGAAACTGCCATTGCCGTCATCGCAGCACAAGCGGCATTGAAGATTTCACCAGAGTTTTCGGATGGCAGTGCTTCCACCCGCGACATCAACAGTTCGTCAACGCCGGTTTTTCGAAGGGAGAGGCAATTGTCTTTGGTCCCGCTCTGCGTCTATGTTGCCGCATCTTCTCCCCCTCCATCGTCGTCCTCCGAGGAACTGCATCATGGAATATCGTCGTCTTGGAAAATCCGGCCTGAAGGTCAGCGAGTTTTCGTTCGGATCATGGGTTACGTTCGGCAAGCAGGTCGATGGCGACGATGCCGTCAGCCTGATGGCGCATGCCTATGACAACGGCGTCAATTTCTTCGACAATGCCGAGGGTTATGAGAGCGGCAACTCCGAAATCGTCATGGGCGAGGCCCTCAGGACTCTGGGCTGGAGCCGGGACAGTTTTATCGTTTCGAGCAAGGTGTTCTGGGGTGGCAGCAAGCCGACGCAGCGCGGGCTTTCGCGCAAGCATGTGACCGAGGCCGCGCATGCGGCGCTCAAGCGCCTTAAGGTCGACTATCTCGATCTCTATTTCTGTCACCGTCCCGACATCGATACGCCGATCGAGGAAACGGTCCGCGCCATGCACGATCTCGTTACCCAGGGTAAAGTTCTCTATTGGGGCACGTCGGAATGGTCGGCCCAGCAATTGACCGAAGCCTATGCGGTGGCGCGCGATCTCCGCATCACGCCGCCGACGATGGAACAGCCGCAATACAATCTTTTCGAACGCCAGAAGGTCGAAGCCGATTACCTGCCGCTCTATGACCTGATGGGCCTGGGCACCACGATCTGGTCGCCGCTCGCATCGGGCGTTCTAACGGGCAAGTACAACAACGGCATGCCCAATGACAGCCGCATGAATCTGCCCGGCTATGAATGGCTGAAGGAGAGATGGTCAAGTGACGAGGGCCGCACGAAGCTCGCCCAGGTGGCGAAATTGGCTGAGCTGGCGAGCGAGACCGGCATTTCGATCACGCATCTTGCTCTGCTCTGGTGCCTTTCCAACCGCAATGTCTCGACGGTGATCCTCGGCGCGTCGCGGATGAGCCAGTTGGAGGACAATCTCGCCGCACTTGCCCACAAGGACAAGCTTACGCCTGATGTGCTGGCCCGCATCGACGCCATCGTCGGAAACAAGCCGGCAGCGCCACAACGGTTTTGACGAAGGAAGGGCTGGGCTACTGCTTCGACCCGGTCGGGGTGGTCCAAATTTCGGGTCGGGCAGAATGCGGTTCCAGCCCAGTCAAGGGGCGGCATGATTTCCAACTACAATGATGCAGGGCTCGACTTGTCTCGTGATGTCGAGTTTTTCACATTGATGGCGGAAAGCTTCGAACGGTGCGTGGGGCGTCCCTTGGCGCCGGAAGGCCGGGGTGCCGACTGGCTTTACGATGAGTCGCCTGCCGTCATCCTCGCGCACAACACCGAACCCGATCCACGGTTTATCTATGCCAACCGTGCCGCCCAGGCCTGCTTTGAATATTCATGGGACGAGTTCATCGCCTTGCCGTCGCGCCTTTCGGCGGAAGTGCCGGACCGCGCGGAGCGCGAAAGACTGTTGAATGCCGTTGCCGCAGAAGGCTTTGTCGCCGGCTATAGCGGCGTTCGTATCGCCAAATCGGGACGACGTTTCCGCATCGAGAACACGATCGTCTGGGATCTCATCGATCGCCATGGGCGCCGTCTTGGGCAGGCGGCGATCTTCGGGTCCTGGCGCGATGAGGTCACAAGCTAGAGCATGTCGCCTGAAAGTGAGCACCGGTTTCAGGACAACGACATGCTCAAACAAAGGCTTGGAGCGCGGTTCTGATCTATCAGAACGCAAAGCGCTCTGAGCGTCGGACAGACGGCGCAAGTGGAGCTTCGCCGTCTCAGGTCCGCTGGTCAGTCCGGCTGGTGGAAGCGGGCGCTGAGCTTTTCTTTATAGGGATAGTATTGGAAATAAGGGCGCGCCTCGTCGAGCACGCGGGCCACGGATGACCGCGCCAGAAGCCGTTCGAAATAGGCCCCCAACCCGGGGTGGGATTGCGAGAACGGCAGAAGCGTGTCGGCAAAGAACAGCGCCGGCAGAGCCGCGCAGTCGGCAATGCCGAATGCCTCGCCATTCGCCCAGGTCCTGCCGGCAAGATGCTGTTCGGCCATGTCATAGGCGGTCTTGAGCATCTGATAGGCGTCCGCCACACCTGCCGGATCCTTCTGCTCGTCGGATCGCAGGCGGTCCAGGACGATCTTCTGCATCGGCACGCTGACATAGAGATCGAAGAACCGGTCCCAGAGCCGCGCCGAAAGTCCCGCTTCGAAATCGTCCGGAATGAATCGGATCGCTCCGGGATAATGCCGGTCGAGATATTCGATGATGATGCTGGTCTCGGGAACGGTGTGATCCCGCGCGGTGTCCTTGAGCATCGGAATCTTGCCGATCGCCCAATTCCTGATGAGGTCGGCGCTCGATTCTTCATCCGCAAGGTTGACCATGCGCGCCTCGAACGGCGTGCCGTTTTCATAAAGAGCGATCAGCACCTTGTGGCAGAAAGACGCCRGCGGGTGCATATAGAGGATGAGCGCCAAAGTTCCCTCCATCAAAGGACGCGGCGCTATGCCGGTCACGCAGCGTTGGACGTCTGTTCCTGATTGAGGCAAGCGCTGATTGCCGAGACCGTATCCGAGCCCCGCAGCCGCGCGACCAGATCCTGGTCCCTGAGGGCGCGGGCGATGCGCGACAATGCCTTGAGATGATCGGCGCCGGCTCCTTCCGGCGCGAGCAACATGAAGGCGATGTCCACGGGCTGGTCGTCGAGGGCCTCGAAATCGACTGGCGTTTCCAGCCGGGCGAAGACGCCGGTGATCTTGCTCAACTGCTTGAGCTTGCCATGCGGGATGGCGATGCCGCCGCCGACCCCGGTCGATCCCAGTTTCTCGCGCTGCAGCACGACATCGAATATTTCCCGCTCCGAGATGCCGGTCAACTTGGAAGCGTTTGTCGCAAGTTCCATCAGAAGCTGTTTCTTGGATTGTACGCGAAGCGCCGGAATAATACCTTCCGGATGCAAAATATCCGCCAAAGCCATTCATTTTGTCCTTTTTGGCTTGGTATAGCCGGGCCGGCGCCGCCGCCGACCCGTATTATTATCCTCGCAAGCTTGCTCAGCCCTTGATGTTGGCGGAATCGATCCAGCCGATATTGCCGTCATTGCGGCGGTAGACGATGTTGAGCTCGGTGGAGCCGGGCTTGCGGAACATCACCACTGGGTCGTCGGTCATGTCGAGCGCCATCACGGCACTTGCCACCGACATGGTCTTCAGCGACTTGGTCGTCTCGGCGACGATCACCGGTGCATAGTCCTCGGCCACTTCGTGGCCATCGTCCTGTTCGGGGGTATCAATGACGGCATAGGCGATCTCGGTGCCATTGCCGTTGCGGTTTTCGCCGTGATGATGGTCGCGCAATTTGCGCTTATAGCGGCGCAGGCGCTTTTCGATTCGTTCGAAGGCGGTGTCGAAGGCGACTTGTGGGTCGTTGGCATCGCCGGCGGCATGCAGATTGGCCCCGGAGTCGAGATGGATCTTGCAGTCGGCATTGAAGCGCGCGCCCGATTTTTCGACCAGCACCTGGCCTGAAAAGCCGCCGTCGAAATATTTTATGATGGCGTCATTGATCGCTCCGGTGATCTTGGTCCGGAATGCCTCACCGATATCCATCTGTTTGCCGGTCACACGCACGGTCATAGTGTCATCCTTCCTGCAGTCGAAGTGCCCGAAGCCCGCCTGGACGCGCATTCCCGAAACGGGCTTCTCATCCCGGGAAAGCGTTCGCGGTCGCATCACGGTGGTGATCCGAACCCAAGACCACGAAAGGATGGTCAGGCCCGGATGTCCCCTAAGCAATCGCAAACCAATCGGAAATCAGTCTATTCCAACGCGGCCCCCGATCCAAGCACTTCGTTTGCTGCGCTGCCACAGAGCGCAATCTGCTGAAAATGGCGAATTCTTGCCGATTTCTGGCGGCGGGCTCTACCGATGGCCCCGTTTGGAGTCAAGCGGCGCGGTCAATCGAGCCTGTGAAAAAGCGGGGAAAAAATACAAGCTAAGGCTGTTTCAGCACTGGCTTACGTACGTCAGGCCGATCAGGCCAGCGCCAGTCTGGCCATGGCGCGCTTTTCCCGCCGCCGCTGCACGGAGGAGGGGATGTTCATCGCTTCACGATATTTGGCCACGGTGCGGCGGGCGATGTCGATACCGCCACCCTTGAGTTGCTCGACGATGTCGTCGTCCGAGAGCACGCTATCGGCGCTTTCATCGGAAATCATCGCCTTGATTCGATGGCGAACGGCCTCGGCCGAATGCGCATCGCCGCCTTCGGCCGAGGCGATGGAGACGGTGAAGAAATATTTGAGCTCGAACAGGCCGCGCGGCGTCAGCATGTATTTATTCGACGTCACCCGGCTGACGGTCGATTCATGCATCTTGATCGCCTCGGCTACTGCTTTCAGGTTGAGCGGCCTCAGATGCTGGATGCCGCGAACGAAGAAGGCATCCTGCTGGCGTACGATTTCGGTCGCCACCTTCATGATCGTCTTGGCGCGCTGGTCGAGGCTGCGCGTCAGCCAGCTGGCGCTCTGCAGGCATTCGCTGAGGAAACTCTCTTCGTCGGTGCGCTTGCCGACCGAGCCCGCGATCCGCTGATAATATTGATGATTGACGAGCACGCGCGGCAGCGTGTCGGGATTGAGCTCTATGGTCCAGCCGCCGTCCGGCGCCGCCTGGACGATGACATCGGGAATGATCGACTCGGACGGACCGGTCTCAAAGCCGTTGCCGGGCTTCGGATCGAGCCTGCGGATCTCGGCCAGCATATCGACCAGGTCCTCCTCGTCGACACCGCAAAGCCGCTTCAGCGTAGCGAAGTCGCGCCGGGCAAGCAGGTCCAGATTGGCGAGCAGAGCCTGCATTGCCGGGTCGAGCCGGTCGCGCAGGCGCAGCTGGATCGCCAGGCATTCGCTCAGCGACCGCGCATAGACCCCCGGCGGATCGAGCTCCTGCAGCCGGCCGAGCACATGTTCGATTTCGCCGATTTGGACGCCCAGGCGCTCGGCCACGTCCTCGACGCCGCTATGGATGTAGCCTGCCTCGTCGAGCAGGTCGGTCAGGGCGTTGGCGATCAGCCGCTCGCGCGCATCGGCGACCGCGAACGGTATCTGCTGGTTGAGATGGTCCTTGAGCGAGATCTGTCCGGCGACGAAATCGTCGAGGTCATAGGCCTCACCGCTTTCGCCGAGGCTGCCGGGCATGGATTTCCACTGCTGCAGCAGTTCGGGCGCATCCGCCTTGCGCGGCGCGTCGTCCTGAAAGACATTGTCGAAGCCGGTGTCGAGCGCATCGCTGAGCCGCTCGGCACGGCTCGGAGGGGGAACCTCCTCGGCCTTGCCGTCGGCAGCGCGGCCCTCGAAGATCGATGCGGCCCGGTGATCGATCACCATGCCATCACCGGCCCCGTCCAGGCTGACCGGCTYGTCGCCGGAGGCCATTTCGAGCAGGGGATTGCGCTCGACTTCCTGAGCGATGAACTGGTTGAGTTCGAGGAACGTCATCTGCAGGAGCTGGATGGATTGCATCAGCTGCGGTGTCATCACCAGCGACTGGGACTGTCGCAAATGCAGGCTGGCAGACAAAGCCATGGCGGACGCTATACTCCCTCGAAGAGATGAGTTCCGACGGTGGTGGGAACGTCAAATCCAAACTGGCCCAAAAATTGCTTATTAATTTTTCCGGGTCAAGAACTCTTTGCCATCGGGGCGAAATTTCGCGAGCCGGCGGGAAATTCGATCATGTCGTGGTTAATGGCGCCCCACCGGCGGTTCACAGGCTGAAATTGTCGCCGAGATAAAGCCGCCTGACGTCGGCATTGGCGACGATGTCGGAAGCGCGCCCATGCGTCAGCACTTCGCCGGCATGGATGATATAGGCCCGGTCGATCAGGCCGAGCGTTTCGCGCACATTGTGATCGGTGATCAACACGCCGATGCCGCGCCGGGTCAGATGCCGGACGAGATTCTGGATATCGGCGACGGAGATCGGATCGACGCCGGCAAAGGGTTCGTCGAGCAGCATGAAGGCAGGCTCGGTCGCCAGCGCGCGAGCGATTTCCAGCCGCCGCCGCTCGCCGCCGGACAGCGCCACGGCGGGCGATTTCCTCAGATGCTCGATGGCGAAT
Organism: Rhizobium sp. P2_G2; assembly: GCF_056403555.1. NCBI lineage: Bacteria > Pseudomonadati > Pseudomonadota > Alphaproteobacteria > Hyphomicrobiales > Rhizobiaceae > Rhizobium > Rhizobium sp. P2_G2. Next base: position 122,767 of record NZ_JBFUFF010000002.1, on the reverse strand, counting down.
TCCTCGAGCAGCGATTCCAGCTGTTCCTCGAGTGCCTTGCGGCTCTTGAACTTGACCTCGAGGACAGCCCGCAGATTCTGCTCGACCGTCAGCCCGCGAAAGATCGAGGCTTCCTGCGGCAGGTAGCCGACGCCGAGCCGCGCCCGCTGATACATCGGCATCCAGGTGACGTCGTTGCCGTCGATCTCGATCCGGCCCTGGTCGACTGGGACGAGGCCGGTGATCATGTAGAAACAGGTCGTCTTGCCGGCGCCGTTCGGTCCGAGCAAACCGACGGCTTCGCCGCGCCGCACGATCAGCGACACGCCATTGACCACGCGCCGTGTGCGGTAGGTCTTGGTGATGCCGCGCGCAATCAGCGTGCCTTCATAACGGGCCTTCTGCGCCGGATCCATTGAATCCGCGCCATCAGCCCTTTTGCCGGTCGATGTCAGGAAGGGTATCTTCAAGGGCGAAGATCAGTTCGTCTTGTTGTTGGTCTTGTTGGACTTCGGATCGATCGAGATCCGAACCCGGGTGCCGCAATTGTCGAGTTTGGCAAGGCCGGTCTGCATCTGGACGGTGAGTTTGCAGCCGGTGAACACATTCGATCCATCGACCAACACCACCTGCTTTCCGGTAAGCGTCAGGAGCTGGCTTGCCATATCATAGGTGCCCGCGTCGCCCTTGGCACTCTGCGTGCCGGAAAAGGCGCTGACATTGCCGGTCACCTCGATGCGCTTGATGTCGCCCTGGCCGGTCGTGACGTCGCTGCCCTTGCCGTTGTAGAACACGATCATATGGTTGGAGTTCAAGGTCATCGCGCCCTGCACGACCTGGACATTGCCGTCGAACAGCGCCTGCTTGTCCTGGTCATGGATTTCCAGGTGGTCCGCCTCGATCTGGATCGGCTTGTCCTTGGACAGTTTCAGCCCATTGATCTGGCTCGTGCTTTGCTCGGCGAAAGCCGCCGTCGCCGCGGTCGCGAGCAATGCGGCTGCGGCCACGCAAGCGGTGATACGGAAAAGCCCCATGTCGCTCATTCCCCCTGAGTGCTCTTGGATTTATGCATGGCGGACGGACTGATCATCACGTGGATCTTGCCATCGAAGGCAATCACGCTGCCCCTGCCGGTTACTGTCATACTGTTTGCCGTCAAAGTCGAATCTTTTGCGTTGACCGTCACCGGCTTGTCGGATTGCAGCAGGCCGGAATGCGGGTCCATATTCGCGGCCTGAAAATGCACGACCACGCCGGATGACAGGGTCACCACGAAAGGTGCCGTCATCTGCAATTTGTCGGTGGCGCGGTCGAACTTCGCCGCCTTGCCCGTAACGCGCGCAATCAGGTTTCCCTTGATCGGCACCGCGGCTTCGATGTCTTCGAGCGCGATGTCGTTAGGGTTGAGGATTGCCTGCAGCGCCCGCCGGGCATTCATGAAATAGCTGATGCCGTCGCCGTTGCGGCCGGAAATCGCCGGCTTTTCCATGACGATGCGGCCATCTTCGATCGTGGCGCCACCGATCGTCAGGTTTTCCGGAATCATCGTCTTGATCCAGGACACGGCGATGAAACCGAGCGAGATCACTACTGCCATGATCGGCAGCAGGATCTTCCAGCGCCGCACACGGCCAGAATGGGAAAGCGCGCGCTTGTAAGCGGCGGCCGAGCCCGTTCCGGGAATATCGATCGTGGCGCGAATGTCCATTTGAGTCTCAAGAGCCGTCGGGGCGAGTGGGCGTCTGACAAATAGGCAAATCACGGCGGAAATACAATGTGTCATTCCGTGAGCGGTGAAATTTGCGCCGCTGCGTGGCGTTTTTCGCCACTGCTGTTTCCTTCTTCACATTGCCGCGTTATCTGTGTGCCGCCAACCAACCGAATTCACTCGAAAGTCCCGATCCGATGGCCTTCAACGATATCGCCGAGCGCCGGCGCATCCGGCGCAAGCTGAGCTTGTGGCGCGTCTTCACCTTCCTGTTCATCGCGCTTGCCATCGTGCTGCTCTGGCTGCTGGCGACCGGCGGCAATCTCTCCGACAACAAGGAGCGCGATCATATCGCGCGCATAGAGATTTCCGGCCTGATCACAGATGATCGTGAACTGCTGGAACGGCTCGACCGGATTGCCAAGAAGAACTCGGTCAAGGCGTTGATCGTCTCCATTTCCTCGCCCGGCGGCACCACCTATGGCGGCGAGGCCATCTACAAGGCGATCCGTCGTGTCGCGGAAAAGAAGCCTGTGGTATCCGACGTCCGTACGCTCGCCGCCTCGGCCGGCTACATGATCGCGGTCGCAGGCGACAGGATCGTCGCGGGTGATACGTCGATCACCGGCTCGATCGGCGTCATCTTCCAGTACCCACAGATCAAGCCGCTGCTCGACAAGATCGGCGTGTCGCTGGAGGAGATCAAGTCGGCGCCGCTCAAGGCCGAACCGTCGCCCTTCCACGACGCGAGCCAGGAGGCCAAGGATGTCATGCACCAGATGGTGATGGATTCCTTCGACTGGTTCGTCAGCCTCGTCGCCGAGCGTCGGCATCTGCCCAAGGAGCAGGCGTTGAAGCTCGCGGACGGCCGCATCTATACCGGCCGGCAGGCGCTCGCCGTCAAGCTCATCGACCAGATCGGCGGCGATGACGACATCCGCGCCTATCTCGAAAGCCGAAAAGTGACCAAGGGCCTGCCGATCATCGACTGGGAACCGCGCCGCGAAGCATCGTCGTTCCTGTTCGGCAGCATGGTCCATGAGTTCATGGACTCGCTTGGCCTTGGCTGGCTGACAAAAGTCAATTCTTTGGGGAAATTGAGTGATGACAAGATGTTACTTGACGGTATGGTGTCGGTTTGGCAGTTTGATGCAAATGACAAGGATCGATAAGACCGTCTGAGGGGGCTTCCGTGATCAAGTCTGAATTGGTGCAAATCGTCGCAGCCAAGAACCCGCATCTCTATCATCGTGACGTCGAAAATATCGTCAATGCGGTCTTGGATGAGATTACGGACGCGCTTGCCGGCGGCAATCGAGTGGAGTTGCGTGGTTTCGGCGCATTTTCCGTCAAGAATCGCCCGTCGCGCTCCGGCCGTAATCCGCGTACCGGCGACGCGGTCTTCGTTGAGGAGAAATGGGTTCCCTTCTTCAAGACCGGCAAGGAGCTCCGCGAGCGCCTCAATCCCGACCTTGCAGACCAGGAAGACGACGAGGACGATGAGGATTGATTTCCTTCGCCTCGCGAGGGGCAGGCAATTCCTGGCTTGATTTCGCCTGCCGGACATCGTGAGCGTGCTGTTATAGTCTGAAGGCGCTCTGCCTGGCCCTTTGGGCTGGCTGAAACGGGCCGGCTGTCAGGTCAGCTCCCGTTTGAGCCAACAGAACGCTTCCAAATTACAGCAGCACGCTCTAGAGAGAGGCGCGGTGTTTGTTTGCGCCGCCATCAAGGGAGTTCGGTGAACATGATCACGCGCTTTGTCAGGTTAGTCATTCTCGTTCCGGTCGCGATCATCCTCATCGTGCTCTCGGTGGCAAACCGTCATTCCGTGACCGTGGCGCTCAACCCGTTCCGTCCCGAGGACAGTATCCTGGCCCTGACGCTGCCGCTCTTCGTGCTCCTGCTTCTCACGCTGATGATTGGCGTCGTGATCGGCTCGGCCGTCACCTGGTTTTCGCAGGGCCGCCATCGCAAGCGGGCGCGCAACGAGGCTTATGAAGCCAAGAAATGGCGCGACGAAGCCGGTCGCCAGCGCGACAGGCTCGAACAGCAGACCGCGCAGAAGCTGCTCTCCGCCTCCAAATAATCAAAGCAATTGTCGAATATTGCCGCAGATGGCGCCGGAACCCGCTTCCGGCGCTACAGCATGTCGCTCGAAAGTGGTCCCGGTTTCGGGGCACGACATGCGTAAAAGCAAAAGCATGTCGCCCGAAAGTGGCTCCGGTTTCCGGATACCGACAGGCGCAGAAACAAAAAAGACAAAGCGCGTCACTTGACCCGTGAACAGGCTACGCGCTTGAGCGTGGATGTTACGCCTCTGAGAGATCCTTGGCGCGGGTGCGGTCCGAAATCGTCTTTTTCAATTTGGTGAAGAATTGCTCGACGATCTTCTTCGCCGACGAGCGGATGAGACCGGAGCCCAGCACCGCGAGCTTGCCGCCGACCTTGGCGTTGACCGTATAGCTCAGCACGGTTTTGCCGTCCTCTTCGCGCAGCTTGACGTCGGTGCTGGCTTTGGCGATGCCGCCTTCGCTGGTGATCGTGTAGCTTTCCGGCGCGTTGATATTGCTGAACTTGACCTCGCTCTTGAAGTTGCGCGAGATCGGACCGACCTTGACCTTGATCGTCGCCACCATTTCGGTCGGCGATTTGGCTTCCAGCGACTCGCAGCCCGGAATGCACTTCTTCAGGACATTCGGGTTGTTCAGCGCTTTCCAAACCTGCTCGCGGCTGGCCGCAATCTGCTCTTCGCCGGACATGTCCATGATCGTCTCCTTGGTCGTCTCTTGTCGGCCCCTTATTGCCTCTCTCAAATCACTTTGCCAAGAGGAGATTGGATGCTATTTCAGCCCATTGTCGTGGAAATGATAAGAAGACAACGAGTGAAGAGCAAGAATCCACCGCGTGCAGCCGCTTCCGGCAATGCTTCTCAACGCATGCGCGAGAAGGTGCGGCCGGACGGAAGCAAGTCCCGGGAGGATCAGCGTGACCGTGTCTCGCCTGTTTCGGCACAGACACGGCGTGAGCGTCCGCAAACGCTACAGGTGCCGCCGCTTGGCTTGAGACCGGGCGCTCGGCCGGCCGAACGGGCGCCGCTCATCCTCGAAACCGCAGGCGAGGAAGGCTACCGTCTGCTCGACAGCGGCAATGGCGAAAAACTCGAACGCTACGGTTCCGTCATCGTCATCCGGCCCGAGGCACAGGCGCTGTGGCCGAAGGCGCTGCCGAAATCGGAATGGGATAAAGCCGACGCGATCTTCACCGGCGACACCGACGAGGAGGGCATGGGCCGCTGGCGTTTCCCGAAGCAGGCGTTGGGCGAAACCTGGCCGATGCAATTGCTCGGCGTCGAATTCCACGGCCGCTTCACCTCTTTCCGCCACACCGGTGTGTTTCCGGAGCAGATCGCGCATTGGTCCTGGATGCGGGAGGTGGTTCAAGCGCGGCTCGCCGCGAACGGCCGGCGGCCGAAAGTGCTCAATCTCTTCGGTTACACCGGCGTCGCCTCGCTCATCGCCGCGGATGCCGGTGCCGAGGTCACCCATGTCGATGCTTCGAAGAAGGCGATCGGCTGGGCCAAGGAGAACCAGCAGTTGGCGCGGCTCACCGATCGCCCGATCCGCTGGATCATGGACGACGCGATGAAATTCGTCGAACGCGAGCAGCGCCGCGGCAACCGCTACGACATCGTGCTCACCGATCCGCCGAAATTCGGCCGCGGCCCGAACGGCGAGGTCTGGGAATTGTTCGACCATGTGCCGCAGATGCTCGACATCTGCCGCGACCTCCTGGCGCCCGATGCGATCGGCCTGGTGCTGACCGCCTATTCGATCCGCGCGAGTTTCTATTCGATGCACGAATTGATGATGGAGACTATGCGCGGCATGGGCGGCCTGGTCGAATCGGGAGAACTGATCATCCGCGAATATCCGACCATGCCAGGCCAGGCGGCCCGCGCCCTCTCCACCTCCCTTTTCAGCCGCTGGACGAAGGCATGACAGACAGAGACGACGACGGCCCGCGCCGGCCCGGACAGGTGAAGGAAATCACCTCGCTTGCCAATCCGATCATCAAGGACATCAAGGCGCTCAGCCAGAAGAAGAACCGAGAGGCCTCGGGCACCTTCATGGCCGAGGGGCTGAAGCTTGTCCTCGACGCGCTGGAAACCGGCTGGAAGATCGAGACGCTGATCTATTCCAAGGAGGGCAAGGGCAAGCCGCTGGTCGAGAAGGCTGCTGCGCGCACCGTCGCCGCCGGTGGACTGGTGCTGGAAGTCACCCAGAAGGTTTTGGAGTCGGTCACCCATCGCGACAATCCGCAGATGGTGGTCGGCATTTTTCGCGCCCGCTGGCAAAGCCTGCACAATGTGAAGCCGAAGTCGAACGAAACCTGGATCGCGCTCGATCGTGTGCGCGATCCCGGCAATCTCGGCACCATCATCCGCACCGCAGACGCCGCCGGTGCATCGGGCGTGATGCTTGTCGGCGACACGACCGACCCGTTTTCCCTGGAAACCGTCCGGGCGACCATGGGCTCGGTGTTCAGCCTGCCGCTGGTTCGCACGATACCGGCCGAATTCCTGAAATGGCAGAAATCGGCCGGCGTCAATGTCGTCGCCACCCATCTCAAGGGCGCCGTCGATTATCGCACGGCGGATTATAAATCGAAGCCCGTCGTGCTGCTGATGGGCAATGAGCAAGCCGGCCTGCCGGACGACCTCGCCGACGCCGCCAACATAAAGGTGCGCATCCCGCAACAAGGACGGGCGGATTCGCTCAACCTGGCGGTGGCGACCGGCGTCGTGCTGTTCGAGGCACGCCGCCATCTGCTGACACTGGATGAACGATGATGCCGCAGTCGAACCCGTTCTCCAGGCCCCTGCCGGCGGCCACCTTCATTATCATCGCGATACTCCTCGACCAGGTAGTGAAATATCTGGTCGAGAGGATGCTGCCGTTCCAGGAGGCCGTGCCGGTCATACCACACCTGGCGCTCTACCGGACATGGAATGAAGGTGTGGCCTTCTCCTTCCTCTCGGGCATGAACGGCTGGGCGCTGATCGGCATGCGGCTCCTGATCGTCGCCTTCATTTTCTGGTGGTGGCGCAATTCCAGCCGCTCGGGAATGCTGATGCATCTCGGCTTCGCCATGATCGTTGCGGGTGCGGTCGGCAATATCGTTGACCGTTTCATTTATGGACATGTGGTGGACTATGTTCTCTTCCACGTCGGCACCTGGTCTTTCGCGGTCTTCAACCTTGCCGACAGCCTGATCACCGTGGGCGCGATCATCGTCGGCTTCTCCGAGATTTTCCTGCATCGAGGCGAAGCAAAGGGATAGAATTGATCCTTTTTTAAGGACGCTCCGCAAGCATTCCGTAAGTGCATTTGTGCTAACTGGAGGCATGACCGAGCCCCAGAATCTTCAGCATCGCGTCGCGATGGCGTTTCAGGAACCGTCCGCTCCTCCGCCGGAGGAAGCGCTCGACAACCTCTATGCGAAAGTCGAGCATCCGGCCAGCCGGCTGCCGCACCCCCTGGATCCCGATCCGGAAGACTTTTCCTTCGACGATACCGGCACGGACAGGTCCGGCGTGCTGCGCTATTGGATCGCCGGCATCGGTCTTGTCGCTTCGGCGCTGGTGCTGTCGCTCGGCTCCGGGCTGGGCTTTGCCCTCGTCGCCATCGGCCTTGCCGCCGTCGGCGTGTCCGCGATCATCTATTCCCTTGCTTCGCGATTGGACCGCAAGGCAAAAGTGATCGGCGAGCAGGTGGCCGTACAATCCGAAGTGGCGCCTGCCGACCCTATCGCCGGCACGGACAGTTATGCCGCCGCCGGCGCGATGATGGGCGATATCCATGATGCGCTTGGCGATATCACGCTCTGCCGCAGCCTGGGCGGCGTCATCCTGTCGGCAAATAAAACGTTCCGTAAGGTCGCCCGCTGCGAAAAACCCGAGGGCCGCTCCTGCGAGGAGCTCGGCATCCGTTTCACCCCGCGCACCGTAGAGCATTGCTACGACGTGGAGTTCAAGACACCGGTCGGCTCCAAAACCTTCCTCTGGCACGACATCGTCACCCGCGATCCGATTCTCGGTGATCTCGTTCTTCAAAGCGTTGCCCGCGACGTGACCGCCGAGCGCCAGGATGCCGAGAGCCGCGAGGAAGCGCGCGCGCGCGCCGAAGAGGAAAGCGTGATGAAATCGCGGCTGATCGCGACCGTCAGCCACGAAATCCGCACGCCGCTTTCCGGCCTGCTCGGCATGGGTCATCTGCTCACCGGCACGTCGCTGACGCCGGAACAGAAGAACTATCTCGACGGCATCAGCCAGTCCGGCACCGCACTGGTGCAGCTTGTCGAGGACCTGCTCGATTTTTCGACGCTCGCCGCCGGCCGCTTCCAGCTGAAGCCGCGCCGCGAAGCCGTCCGCCCGCTGATCGAAAGCGTGGTCGAACTTCTTTCCAGCCGGGCACATGCCAAGGGCATCGAGATCGGCTCGACCATTTCCCCGGCGATCCCGGAAAATCTGGTCTTCGACCCGGCACGGTTCCGTCAGGTGCTCTACAATGTCGTCGGCAATGCGGTGAAGTTCACCGAGGAAGGCGGCATCCTAGTTTCCGCCGCTCTCGAGGGAACCACGCTCGTCATCCGCGTCAAGGACACAGGCCCTGGCATGAACGAGGCCGAAACCAAGCGCATTTTCAACGAATTCGAACAGGGCGACCTCAGCCGCGCCCGCGAGGGTGGCGTTGGCCTCGGCCTGGCGATCTCGGCCCGGATCATGGCCGAAACCGGCGGCGCGCTGTCGGTCGAAAGCCGTCTTGGCGAGGGCAGCACGTTCACGGTCCGGCTGCCCGTCACCGTCGATTCCACTGCCATGCGGCTTGGCAATGAGCTCAGCAATGCCAAGGTCCTGCTCCTGGCGCCCATCGGACCCGCCGCCACGGCGCTCGCCACCACGCTCAAGGGCCTTGGCGCGGAAACCTATATGGCATCCACCGCCGCCGATGCCGAATCGATCCTTGCCTTTCGCGAGCACTTCACCGGCATCATCGTCGATCACCGCCTCGACGCCGATTTCACCGCGGCGCTGAGCCACAATCCACGGCTTGCCGGCGCCAAGCGCGTCTATCTGGTCAATCCCGAATCGCGGCCGGCGCAGATGTCCGGCGATGACTATGACGGCTGGCTGATCCGCCCGTTGCGCGAACAATCGCTGCTCGACGTGCTGACCGGCAAGCTGAGGGGTCTGGAACATCGCCGCGCGGCAAGCGAACAATTCCCGGTCATTTCCGCCGAGGCGGAGGATGAAGCCGTTGCGACCCACGAAGGATCGTCCTCCGGCGAGCGCCTGTCGATCCTGCTCGGTGAGGACGATCCGGTCAACGCCATGATTTCCCAGGCGATCCTGGAAAAGGCCGGCCATAATGTGCGTCTGGCGACCAATTTCGCCCGGCTGGCCGAAGTGCTTGCCGAAAACACTCCCGATATCGTGCTGACTGACTATTCCATGCCGGATGGCACCAGCGATGATTTTATTTACCGCCTGCGGCAGATCGAAAGGTCCACTCAGGGTAAGCCGCTTCCGGTCATCGTGCTGACCGCCGACGGCAGCGACGAAACCCGCCGCCGCCTGCTCGTCAACGGCGCCGATCTGGTGCTGGTCAAACCCGCCAGCCCCGATATGATCAACGGCGCCATCGCGCGGCTGAACGAGCGCCTGATTCGCGCAGCCTGAGCCGACCATCCGAGGCGCGGGAACGATGTTTCCCGCGCGGTTCCCCAAAAATTACCCACCAAATTGCTTTCCCGGGAACAATAACGCCCACACGCGGCCACGCCGCTTGGCGAACTGTTGTCTTTATGCCCCACACGGCGTTCGGCTTGCCTGTTCCAAGCCGGCTATGCACTTGATTTCTGTCATCGTACTGTCTCATACATGTGATTAGTGGCTGGTCGATTGCCAAAGGGACACCGGCCATGGAATTGGAGCTTTTCGACCTGAAAGCGGAAATAGCGCCCAGCATGGACAGCGGGACGTCGATCTCGGACATCAAATTGCCGGTGCTCGGCCGGATTGGATCTTTGGAAACGCGGCTCGCCGTCTCCCGTCAGGAGATCGTGGCCGCGCAGCAGATTCGTTATCGCGTTTTCGTCGAGGAAATGGGCGCCGAACTACCGCCTGAGGCGATGCGCGCCAAGCTGGATTTCGATGCCTTCGACGATATCTGCGACCACCTGATCGTGCTCGATACGGCGATCGAGGGTGATTCCGCCGATCAGATCGTCGCCACCTACCGTATCCTGCGCCAGGAAGTGGCGATGCGGCATTCGGGTTTTTACTCGGCTTCGGAATTCGACATCGCACCGCTGATCGCGCGCCATCCGGACAGGCAGTTCATGGAGCTCGGCCGCTCCTGCGTGCTGCCGCCCTACCGTACCAAGCGCACCGTCGAACTGCTCTGGCAGGGCAACTGGGCCTATGCGCTGAAGCACAATCTCGGCGTCATGTTCGGCTGCGCCTCGTTCCCGGGCCGCCATTCGGAGATGCATGCGCTGGCGCTCTCCTTCCTGCATCACAATGCCTTGGCGACGGGCGAATGGGCGGTGCGGGCCGCCGGTCCGTACGCCCGCAACATGGACCTGATGCCGCCTGAGGCGATCAATGCCAAGCGGGCGCTGATCACCATGCCGCCACTGGTCAAGGGCTATCTGAGGCTTGGGGCCATGATCGGCGAGGGCGCCGTGGTGGATCCGGCCTTCGATACAACCGACGTGCTGATCGTGTTGCCGGTGGAAAGCATTTCCAGTCGCTACGTCAATTATTACGGAGCCGACGCCCAACGTTTTGCCAGCTGAGGATCCCTGGAAAATCCATCCGAATTTTCCGCACCCCTCCTTCAGCCGGTCCGGGGCACGAGTAAGCCCCGGCTTTTTATTGAAACGAGCAGAAGGCCTTTGGATCGGACATTGTTCCGACGCGCCTCGCGAACGGCAGGTCTGCCAATTCCCGCTGGGACATTGCGCGGATTTGCGGATGCGACCACGGATCGCCCCAGTTTTCCGGCAGGCTGCTTTCGGTTTCGGTCAAGTGGTGCGCGGCATCCCGGAGCTTGATCACCGTCATTGCGGCTATCCCCTTGATTTGACCGGTGAATGTGGCCGCCATCCTGGACGAAAGATTTTGATCGGCCGTTCTCATGGCGATGGAACTCCTTCATGACATCATTTCTATAGATATCCTGCTGCACATTGTGAGATTCAATTGATAAATTGAGCCATAGCATATAGATAATCTATATGAAGAACTTGAACCTCGTTCATCTCAACGGCCTGCGGGCGCTGGAGGCGGTTGGTCGTCTCGGCTCGCTTCAGGCGGCCGCCGACGAACTGGGCGTCTCCATCGGTGCCGTCAGCCAGCAGGTCATCAAGGCCGAGGCGCAACTCGGCCACACGATCTTCGAACGTCGGCCGAAGGGCCTCGTGCCGACCGACATCGGCCGGCCGGTGCTGGGCCGCCTGACCGAAGGATTTGAGCGGATGTCGGAGGCCGTGGCACTCGCCCTGCGCCGCGACAACCATTGCCTGACGATCTCGGTAGCGCCGGTCTTCGCCGCGCGCTGGCTGGTGCGCCGGCTGGAAAGCTTTGCCCGGCAATATCCCGACATCGTGCTCAGGATCGACGCGACGCTCAAGCTTGTCGACCCCGCCACATCCGATATCGATCTCGGCATCCGCGTCGGCAACGGCCAATGGCCCAACGTCCATTCTGAACTCATCCTGGCCCAGCACGTCTTCCCCGTCGCGGCACCCTCATGGCTCGACCGGCTGAAGGTGCCGCGCGACGTGCTTACGGTCCCCGCCGTGATCGACGCTCCGGCGATGTTCGACTGGAATGTCTGGCTGAAGGAGGTCGGCCTCGACGGAGAACAGATCAACGCCCGCCATTTTTTCAGCGAGGCGTCACTCTGCATCGATGCTGTCATGAGCGGGCAGGGGGTGATGCTCGCCTGGCAAACATTGGCCGCCGACGCCATCTTCGAGGGCAAGCTCGCGGTTCCCTTCCCGATCCGCGCCCCGACGGGGTTCGGGCATTATTTCGTCACCGCCAAGGGGCAGCGCGAGAGCCATAAGGTCAAGATGTTCAAGGCGTGGCTCAGGAAGGAACTGGCGTCGAGCATGGAAATGCTGGACGCGCATTTCTCGGGAAAGAGTGGGTAGTCTGGCCAAGAGGGAACGGAGGTGGTGTCGGTCATGCGGTACCGTCATGCAGCTGAATATTTCCAGCCGAGCAAATCGTGCTAAGCAGGATCACGATATCGAGAAGAAAGGCTGTTGGCGATGGACAAACCCTGGAGCAAGCCGGTGACGCTCGCCCTCGAAGCTCCGGGCGTCTACACGACGATCTCGACGCCACAGCAGGCATCGTGGGCCATGATCGAGGATTGGCCGCTCGAGGATGGAACCGCTCTCGATCGGGCGCTTGAAGTCTGCGCCGAAGTCGCGGCAGGCAAGAAGTCTGCCGAAGATGCCCGTCGCGCCTTCCTGCTCGCTGCGGCGGAAGCTGGCATCCACGTTCGAGACTGAAGAAGCGGAATCACGTTTCTTGGCCGGCACAGATCAGATGCGGCTCGCACCTTGACGAACTTAGATCTGATGCCGGGGAATAGCAGCTTTGACGGCACGCCGAGACAATATTATCAACCAAAAAGCTGAGAGCTTGATAGGATTCGAACCGACGACCGCGTCTGTGCTTCCTCGTCTGAACTCCGGCGTCTTCACCCTGACAGTGCGACTGGACGATTCGCTGTTCTGCCTTCGCGAAAGGGGACCGGGACTACATTTCGTTTGACGATTTCCAATCGCCGCCAAGTTCCACCAGAGACGTTCCCGCTCGACCGGGGGTGGTTGTATGCAGCTTCCTTCATAGCAAACCACCGGCTTCGAGCGCGCGCGTGGCGCAGGCTATATCCTGCTCTTCGGACCCTCCCGACACGCCGACGCCGCCAACCACTTGTCCTTGGTGACGAGCAGGCAAACCGCCGCCCCAGACTAGAAGCCGTGAACGGCTCATCAAACCAAGTCGAAGCGAAGGACTTGAGTCAATATGCGTGAAGAACTCGTTCGTTGGGGTGCCGGTCACGCTAGCGGTATAGGCCTTGTCGATTGCAAACTCGGTGATCGGCGCGGGAACATCGTCCATCCGCAAAAGGCCGAGCAGCGCACCTTCCCGGTCAACCACGACGACGGCGATCTTCAGTCCATTCTCGACAGCAAAACTCAATGCAGACTCGATCATGAGTTTCGCCCCGCTCGAGGTCAGGGACGCTTTGTGCAAAATCAAATCGGTCATCAATTCCTCCACAAGAGATAGCCCCGGTATCGCCCGCGGCTGGCATGGAATATCAGTGGTTATGAAGCTCTCCGGCGGGTGGAAGCGGTTCACGCGAAAGGATGAGATCGGCGGCTTTTTCGGCGATCACGATGGCTGGGGCATTGGTGTTGCCGCTGGTAATCGACGGCATGATGGAAGCGTCGACCACGTAGAGGCCATCGACTCCCTGAACTTGCAGGCGGGGATTGACGACCGAATTTACATCATGCCCCATGCGACAGGTCCCGACGGGGTGATAGACCGTCTTTGTAAAGTTTCGGACGTAGTCTGCCAGCATGCTGTCGTCAGGCTCCGCAGCACCACCGAGAATGAGTTCCGCCTTGAGGAATGGGGCCAGAGCTGGCGCCTTGCCGATGCGCCTGGCAAGCTTGAGGCCACGCACAAGGGATGCCACATCGACCTCGTCGGACAATGCGTTTGCGATCAGCCGGATCGGGCTTCGCGGATCAGAACCACGAAGCAGGACCTCACCGCGGGATTTCGGACGAAGATCGCAGGGGCTGATGGTAAAGCCGTGACCCTCTGGTGGCGGGCGCTCGTGATCGGGCACCAGGACGGGGAAGGAATGGATCTGGATATCCGCGCGACCATCGCCGTCGAGGTCGGCGAAGGCGCAGGATTCTCCAATATTGGAAGTGAGAAGTCCGCTACGAAGGAGAAGCCATTCGAGCCCATGGCGTAGCGCCCTCAATCCTCGGTCCTGTCCCAGCAGGCTGAGTGGCCCTTTGGTGCGGTAGTAGTTGGGTGTCTGCAAGTGATCCTGAAAATTGCGGCCGACACCCGGCAGATCGTGGATCACTGGAATGCCCCAGTCAAGCAGGCGCTTGGCCGGACCAATACCCGATAGCATCAGGATTTTTGGGCTGCCCATCGTTCCGGCGGACAGGATTATGCCGCAAGTGGCGGCACTGTGCCGGATGACGTCGCCCCTTCGCCAGGTGACACCCGTCGCCCGACCATTTTCGATCTTGAGCTTTTCAACCTCGGCCTCTATTTCGAGGACAATATTGCCGCGATTGAGTGCTGGACGCAAATAGCTCCGAGCGGTGCTTGCCCGCTCTCCACCTTTCTGCGTGACTTGGAAGAAACCGACACCGAGCTGGCTCGCACCGTTGAAGTCAGTGTTGTAGGCAAGACCGGCTTGCTGGGCCGCACGGACAAAAGCGGCATTCAACGGATGACGGTAGGGTACGTCCATAACTGGCAGTGGTCCGTCGCTGCCGTGATAGACGTCAGCCAGACGGTCATTGGCTTCGGCGCGCCTGAAATAGGGAAGAACCTCGGCGTAGCTCCAGCCGTCGCAGCCGGAAGCTGCCCATTCGTCATAATCCTTCCTGTCTCCTCGGACGTAGATCATGCCGTTGATCGAACTTCCGCCACCCGGCATGCGTCCTTGCGGAACATGAATGCGCCGACCAGATAGACCCGGCTCCGGATCGGAGACGTAAGGGAATGTGCGGCTTGTGCCGAATAGCTTGACGAAACCGCCCGGCGCACGACTGGCGATCACGCGCTCGTCCGGCCCGGCCTCCAGCACCAGTATTCTCAGTCGCGGGTCTTCGGACAAGCGGTTAGCCAGCACCGAGCCAGCGGAGCCGGCGCCGATGACGATATAGTCGAAATCCGCTTGGGAATTGGCTGTCATACCGTTGGTTCCCCGCCGACCAGGGCTGCTGCCTTCTCGCCGATCATGATGCTTGGCGCATTGGTGTTGCCGCTCACAATCCGCGGCATGATCGAGGCGTCGGCGACGCGCAGGCCCCTGACACCTCTTACGCTCAGCGCCTCATCCACTACCGCATCCGGCCCAGTGCCCATCGCGCACGTGCCCACGGGATGGAAGGTGGTCCCGCCTGCGTCACTGAGCCAGGTCCGGAACTCCGCATCGCTCTCGACTTGCGGTCCAGGCCAGATTTCGCGGCCACGGTATTGGTCGAAAGCAGGTTGCCGGACCACTTGCCGCATTGCCCGCAGGCCAAGGATGGTCGTCTGCACATCGAATTCGGTTGCGAGGTAATTGGCATTGATGACGGGCGCTTCGCGCGGGTCGGCGGACCTCAAGTGAATGGTGCCACGGCTTTCCGGCCGCAATGGCGAAACACGCAGCGTGAAACCATGCTTGTCGTCTGGCCGATCCGAGCCAAATCCAAATCCGTGCAGGTGGGCTGTATCCTCTCGACCATGCATGAAATGAAACTGAATATCCGGATCCTCCGCGCCTGGCTGGACGCGAATGAAGGCTCCACCCTCGTAAGGGAATACGGTGGCAGGTCCCTTTCCGAACATTAGTCCGTTGACGAGCGCGGACGCCAGCCGGTCGGCTCTTAGCTGGCGATAGAGCGAAACCGGCATCGGGGATTCATAGACAAGGGAGCAATCGAAATGGTCCTGCAGGTTCTGCCCAACGCCTGGCAGATCCACCACCGGCGTGATGCCGTGGCCCCGAAGATCTTCGGCTCGCCCGATGCCCGACAGCATCAGGATCTGGGGCGAATTAACCGCCCCAGCAGACAGGACAATCTCCCGCCCGGCCTGGGCTCGCCAAAGCTTTTCGCCGCATTGATACTCCACACCCGTGGCCCGGCCGCTTTCGATCACGATCCGCGTTGTTAAGGCACGGGTGACGAGCTTGAGGTTCTTTCGACCGAGCGAGGGGYGGACAAAGGCCCGCGCGGTGCCACAGCGCCGACCGTTCCTGATGGTGAAATCGTAAAAGCCGAATCCTTCCTGTCGTGCGCCGTTGAAATCGTCATTGACGGGATAGCCTGCTTGCCCACCCGCTTCGACAAAGGCCCGTGTGAGAGGATTGCGGCCACGCGCCCGCCCCACATTAAGCGGGCCCGCGATACCATGGAAAGGGTCGCGCCGATCCTCGTGACCTTCCGATTTCTGAAAGAGCGGCAACACGTCGTCCCATGACCAACCGCGGAGACCTATCTGAGCCCAGCCGTCGTAGTCCGACGGCAACCCACGAATATAAACCATGCCATTGAGTGTGGAGGTGCCGCCAATGACGCGGCCTCGCGGCCATGGAATGCGCCGGTCATTCAAACCGGCTTCAGGCTCGGTCTGGTAGTTCCAGTTGTAGATACCAGACTTGATGAATGCGCCCATCAGCAACGGCAGGCGAAAGCCGGGATGGTTATCCATTCCCCCAGCCTCGAGCAGCAACACGCGGTTGTTGGTATTCTCGCTCAACCCGGCTGCCACCACGGCGCCGGCAGAACCGGCACCGATCACGATATAGTCAAACTGGCCGGCGTCTTCCCACATGATGTGTTCTTTCCCGACCGATCAGTTGTAGACCCCACCGTCAATCGAATAGGCCTGCGCCGTGACATAGGCGGACTCGTCGGACAGCAGGAACGTGTAGAGTGGCGCGATTTCATCAGGCGTCGACTGCCGGCCTAGCGGAACCATGGCTTTGACGAGCCGGGCCTGGGCTTCACGTCCTCCCATGAAATCGATGGCGGGGTTGTTGAACGGCGTATCGATGAAGCCGGGGCAAACGGAATTGACACGGATATTGTGAGCCGCCAGTTCCAATGCAGCCGCTGTGGTAAAGGCCATGACGGCGCCTTTGGAGGCTGCGTAAGCGGCGATGCCGGGACCGCCGCGCTTGGCGGCAAGCGAAGCGGTGTTGACGATCGAGCCGCTGCCCGCAGCCTTGAGATGCGGGATTGCGAACCGAGTGGCGAGAAAAACGCCACGTGCATTGACGGCCATGAGGCTATCCCAATCGGAAACCGAGATGGTCTCGATGGGGCCGGCCTTCTGCAGGCCGGCATTGCTCACCAGTCCATCGAGGCCGCCGAGATGCGCGACGGCAGCATCCATCAGCGCCTGTACACTGGCTTCATTGGAGACATCGCAACGCTCGAAGGCGCAATCCGGCCCCAATTCCCGGACCGCCGCCGCCCCGGCTGCTTCAGCGAGATCGGCGATGACCACACGAGCACCTTCCGCGAGCGCAGCTTGGGCCACCGAGCGCCCGATACCGGTGGCGGCGCCGATCACGAGAATGCGTTTGTCCTTCAGCCTTTCAGCCATGAGTGAATCTCCCTTGAGAAAAATTCTATTGTCGTTCCGGCGGCATGCGCCGGGTGGCAAGCAGCTCAAAGCCCAATCCAGACTTCACCACGCCCCAAAGCCCCTTGGGCGCAAAAAGCATGGTGAGGACTGCGGCCGCACCCAGCAACATCAGGTAGAGATTGCCGGTCCCCGAGAACCAGGCGCGCAAGAGGAAATAGATTACCGTGCCAATGAGCGGCCCCTCGACAGTGCCGACGCCGCCGATGATGACGATGAACAGCATCACGACCATCCAGTTCGGATCAAAGGCGGCGCCGGGCTCGACGTGAAAAACCGACATATAATAGGTTGCGCCGGCTACACCGGCGAAACCGCCGGCGAGTACAAAGCCGAAGAAGCGGGTCCACCAGACATCGATGCCAACTGCTGCGGCCGTGCCTTCATTGTCGCGTACGGCTGCGAGAGCAAGGCCAAGGCGGCTGTGCGAGAGCCAGTAGAGACCGAAGACCGCCACGAACGCCAGTGTCGCTGCCGCGTAGAAAGTGGAAATGGCGACGAGAGATCGATCCATCCCGCGAGTGGCGACCAGCGGCAAGCCGCTGACGGACCCCAGCCAGTCGTTCTGCGCGATATATAGCCTGACAATTTCGGCGATCACCCAGATGCTGATGGCGAAATAGGCATCCCGCAAGCGGAAGACGAATGGTGAGATCAGCGCTGCGGCCCCGCCGCAGAACAGGAAGGCGACAGGCAGCAACAGAAATGGATTGAGACCCAGGCGGTCGGAGACCACGAAGACGAAATAGGCGCCGAGGCCAATGAACAGCTGTTGGCCAAAGGACATCAAGCCCACATAGCCGGCCAGGAAATTCCAACTCTGTGCGAAGGCAAAGACGGTGAAGATCTCGATCGTCAGCCGGAGATTACCTTCCGCAACAAGCTCGGGCATCGCCAGCAGCAACAGGAAAGACGTGATGGCGCAGAGCGCGATGAACCGGCTGCGCGTGCGTGAACTGGGCAACGCGTTCATTTGCGGAAAATCCTCGGATGGAAGGTAGCCGACAGCCCCTTGGGAGACAGTATCAGAATGATGAAGAACACAATGTGCCCGTACATCAGGCCCGCGGCGGGATCGATCTTGAGTGCAACAAGCTGGGTCACCCCCAACACGATGCCGCCGATGAACATGCCCCAGAAAGAACCCAGCCCGCCTATCACCACCACTTCGAAGGCGATGAGCAGACGATCGGCTCCAGAATAGGGCGTGAACGAGCCGCGCATGGCAAGCAGGACCCCGGCGACCGCCGAAAGTGCAAGAGCCAGACCCATCGCGATCGAATAGACGCTGCGGTAATTGACCCCGAGCAACTGGACGACCTGGTAGTCATCAGCCGTCGCACGAATGATGCGTCCCATGCGCGACTTGTTCAGCCAGAAGCGGAGTGCGGCAAACAGGAACAGCGCGATCAACAGGACCACCACAGGGAGAACACCGAGCCGCATGCCGAGGAAATTGAAGCCCCAGAAGCGCATGTCGCCGACATTGATCGACTGGCTGTTGGCGCCGAACCACTCGACCATGCCATTGCGCAGCACGATCGCAAGACCGAAGGTCAACAGGATCTGCGGAATCTGATCGTGACCGAGAACCCGGTTGATCAACAGTCTCTGCATCACGATACCGAGCCCAAAGGCGATGGCGGCCACCGGCAGAATTACGACGATGGGATGCAAGGGCATCCAAGGATAAAGATAGAGGCCAATGAAGGCAGCAGAGACAATGAAATCGCCTTGGGCAACGTTGACGACGCGCATGACGCCGAAGGCAAAACCGAGACCGAGACCAATCAGAGCATAGAGACCACCCAGGAGTATGCCGTTTACGACGGTTTCGAGCCAGATCATGCGTGCTGCTCCGTTCCGAAATAGGCCGCGGTGATCTCTTCCATCGAAAGCGATCGGGGATCGCCCTGAAGGCTGACGCGTCCTTCAAGCAGGCAATAGATTTTCTGCGAGGCGTTGCAGGCCTGAGCCACGCTCTGCTCGATCAGCACGATAGAGACGCCGCTGGCGCGAATGGCATCAAAGCAGCGATAGATGTCACCGATAATCTTGGGCGCGAGGCCGAGCGAAATCTCGTCGCATAGCAAAAGCCGCGGATTGGTCATCAGCGCGCGACCGATCGCAACCATCTGCTGCTGGCCACCGGAAAGCGTCGAGGCCTGCATGTGGCGCAGTTCGCCGAGGCGCGGGAAAAGCGCGTAGACCGCCTTGATGGTCCAGGGCCCTTTCCGGCGTGTCGAGGCACCGACAATCAGGTTGTCCTCGACGGTCAGCGACCCGAACAGCCGGCGGCCTTCCGGTACCATGGTGATCCCCTGGCAGGCGATGAGGTCGGCACGCAGGCGGCTGATATCGGCCCCACCAAAGATCACCTTGCCACGCTTTTGCGTATTGAGGCCGCTAATCGCATTGAGCAGGGTGGATTTACCGGCCCCGTTAGCGCCAATGATGGCGATCGTCTGACCCTCGTCGACATCGAGGCTGACTCCGCGAACGGCATGGAAATCGCCATAGAACACGTCCAGATTTTCAAGCGACAGCAGGGACATCGAGGATGGCTCCCATATAAATTTCCTGGACGGCCGCATCGGCCATGACGTCTGCTGGCGTACCCCCGGCGATCATGCGGCCGGCATTGATCGCCAAAACGCGATCGGCGGCGGCAGATAGCGCATGCATGACATGCTCGATCCAGATGATGGCCAAGTCCTGCTTGATCGACACGATGAGATCCACCAGCTGGATGACCTCGGCCTCGGTCAATCCGCCGGCGATCTCGTCGAGAAGCAGAAGGCGCGGCTTGAGGGCCATGGCCCTGGCAAGCTCCAGCCGCTTTCGATCGAGTAGCGGCAAGGATCCCGCCAGCAGGTTGGCCCGAGCCGCAAGCCCGGAACGCTTGAGGATGTCGAAGGCGAAGTCGCCAGCGTCGCGCCCCTTGCGCCCACCTCCGAAACTCGTCGCGGTTAGGACGTTTTCATAGGCCGTCAACTGGCCGAAGGGCTGCGGCACCTGGTAGGTGCGGCCAATGCCAAGCCGGGTGCGTTCGAATTGCGACCGCTTCGTCACATCGACCCCATCCAGCCGGATCGTGCCCGTCTGCGGCTGGATCACGCCAGCCAGAATGTTGAAGACCGAAGTCTTCCCCGCTCCGTTCGGGCCGATGATTCCGAGACATTCGGACTTTGCGACCGAGAAGGTCAGATTGTCCGCCACGACGATCGAGCCGAAACTGCGGGATATGCCATCGGCTTGCAGGACAGATGCCAACAAAACCTCCATTGACTGAAACGACGGCAGGGCACCCATGTGCCCCGCCAGGTTTTGCACGGGCGCGCGTCAGCGGAACTTCGACAGGGGCAGGAACTCTTTCTGCACCGGAACCTGAGGCGCCGTGACGTTATTGGTCACATAAAGCTCGTAGGGGAACTTGCTGCCTTCAGCATTGCGATGCCACTGACCCATCGTCACCCAGGTATTGGCGACAGACTTCATCTTCGAATTCTTGAAATCGACCTTGCCGATAACCGTGTCGAGATCAAGCCCGGCAATCGCGTCGCGCACGGCGGCGCGGTTCTTCGGATCGCCCGAGGCGCGCAACGCGGCAAGACCCACTTCCCATATCGCGTGATGATAACCCATCGGCTGAGCCCATTGCTTGCCGGTCGATTTTTCGTAGGAGGTGCAAAACTCGATCGCACTCTGGCCGGTCAGGCTCGACTTGAACGGCAGCTGGCTGTTGAACCAGATTTCGGTCGACATGCCGGCGCCGCGATCGCCGAGCACTTCCACGCCGCTCGGGAAGACGAAGGCGGCCGCGATGGTCACCGCATCGAGTTCGAGCCCGGCCTGTTGAGCCTGTCCCCAGAACGTGGCCAAATGCTGCGGAAAGACAAGACCGGTTACGATCTTGGCGCCGCCGTCGCGGAACGCCGCGACCTGGTTCGAGAAGTCATCGACTTGTTCCTTGAAGAGACCGCCAGGCACTTCCTTGAAGCCAGCACCCTGCAAGGAAGCAGTCATGCCGCCAGAGAAACCGCGACCGAAGTCATTGTCTTCGTAGAACGTGCCGACAACCTTGTCGATGCCGGAGGATCCCCACATGCCGATATAGTTCTTGATGATGTCGGCGCCGCTCCAGAAGAACAGGAAGCTCCAGGGATAGCCCTTTTCCGGGCTCGACCCGCGCGCCGCATAGAAGGGTTCCCATTGCAGGATGGTGGAAATGGCCGGCGTGCCGTTCTGGTCACAGATTTCAAGCGCCGGTGCTGCGAGACCGTCGGCTACCAGCAGAAGATCGACATTCTCGCGTAGGACGAGTTCGTTGCCCAGGCTGCCCATGCGGTTCGGATCCGACTGGCTGTCGCGCGACAGGATCTCGACCGCATAGCGCTTGCCGCCAATCTCAATGCCGTCTTTCAGGTATTCTTTGATCTGATCCACGACCCAGGGCGCGGTTTCGGCGAAATTGGCGCGCATGCCGGTGAACTGGTCGATATAGCCAATGCGGATCGTGTCCGTCGTCGCCGCTCTGGCAATATACGGCATGCCGAGCGTTGCGGCGGCGCCACTGGCGGCGATCCCCTTGATGACCTGGCGGCGGCTTGCGAACGCCTTCTCCCATTTGTTCCTGCTCATGTTCATTCCTCCCTCTAGGTGCGGAAAGCGTTCCGCGTTGCCATTTGTATGACCGTCTCACCGTGCGCTAAGCTGCACGGTCAGGGTGTATTGGTACTGCTTCCCCCTGCCGGCAGGACTTTCATGTCGATCAGGACCTCGTTTGCCGCCTTGAAGGCGTCGAGACCCGCTGGAATGCCGCAATAGATGGTGGCGTGCAGCAGCACTTCGCGGATCTGGTCGGCGGTCACGCCGTTGTTGACTGCGCCGCGCACATGCAGCTTGATCTCGGCGGCGCGATTGAGCGCCGTCAGCATGGCAAGGTTGAGCATGCTGCGCGTCTTGAGGTCGAGTCCGTCGCGGCCCCATGCATAGCCCCAGCACCATTCGGTGGTGATGCGCTGGAAGGCCATCATGAAATCGTTCGCCGAGGCGATCGACTTGTCCACATATTCAGAGCCGAGCACCTGCCGGCGTAGTGTAAGGCCTCGTGCAAAGAGGCCCTTCATAGTGTCATCTTCCGATTGCGTGTTCATATCCGTTTCCCCGTTTGGTGACCGCGCTCAACAACCCGGATAGTGATGGCCCGATCGACCGTATGACCGACGCTCACATCGATTTCACCGAAATGCCGCCGTCTACATGCAGCACCTCGCCTGTAATGAACCCGGCATCTGGGCCGATGAGAAAGGCAATCGCTGCGGCGATCTCGTCTTCTTCGCCGAGCCGTCCGAGCGGCGTTTGCGCCCGGCGCTTCGCATAACCCGCCTCATTGACGATTTTACGCGCGCCCGGCGTCGCCACAGCACCCGGCGTCACGGCGTTGACCCTTATGCCGCGCGGTCCAAGTTCCACCGCGAGCTGGCGTGTGAGTGAGACAATCGCGCCTTTTACGGCGGTGTACGAAGCAGTATTGGCCATGCCGAGGTCGGCGACCGGAGAGGCAATGTTGACGATGGTGGCCTGGCCTTCGCGCCCGTGGGCCATCAACGCCTGCACACCCCAGAAAGCGGCCTTCACGCCGACAGCCAGCATCCGGTCGAGCACGTCTTCCTCGATGGCTTCAACCGGCCCGTAACGAATCCACATGGCATCATTGACGACCCCGGTCAGGGAACCAAAGGTTTCAGACAGCTCTTTGGCTGCACTGAAAACGGCGGCGCGGTCCGCCACGTCGGCTGCCAGCGCAAGCGCCTTGCCCCCGCTGGCAACGATCAACGCCGCCGTCTCCTGTGCAGTTTCCGCGACGATGTCAAGGACACCAACCGCAGCACCCAGCGATGCGAGCTTTTCAGCTGCGGCACGCCCGATGCCACGTCCCGCACCGGTAACAAGAACCACGTGATCGGAAAGTCGATGACCCACTACTTCTCCCCCAAAGGACACTTGGTCCCGTCATTCATTTCTTTTCCTGTCCGATCCACCGCTTCAGCGGGTCGGCTTCCTTCAATCTTCAAGTGCCGCCGGCACGCCGCCGTAGAGCGACCACAGTTGCGCTGCCAATGTGCCGGCATCGACTGAAACCTCTATTCCCGTAATCGCGGAAGCCTCGTCGGACAGCAGAAAGGCAATCGCATTGGCGACTTCCTCGGGACGTACAAGCCGCCCCAGCGCCGTCTGGCGTATCATCACATCGGGGTTGCGCTCGCCACGCGCATAGCTTGCCTCGACCGCCGGGGTCCGGGTTGGGCCAGGGCAGACCGTGTTGACGCGGATGCCATACCGACCCCAGGCGACGGCGAAATTCCGCGCCATGTTGATAATCCCGGCCTTGGTTGGGCCATAGGCCTGCAACGGCGAGGAATTGAATGCAGTAATCGATCCAACAGCGACGATCGCACCGCTACGCCGCGCCTGCATGCCACGGCCGAAGGCGGTCATGGTGCGGAAAGTGCCGGTCAGGTTGACGCGCACGATGTCATCCCATTCATCCGGATCCTGCGCCTCGGGCGAATGCGGATTTTCAAGATGGGCGGCCACGCAGGCCAGCGCCGAACAGGGACCAACCTCACGTTCGACAAAACGCGCTGCGGCCTCGATGCTTTCGGCATTGCCGATATCGATGCGAAAGGACACGGCACTGTATCTGGCGGCCACCTCGCGCGCCTGCGCCTGATCGCGATCCAGCACGACAACCCGCCATCCAGCGGCACTCAGACGCTTGACGCAGGCTTCACCAATACCACCCGCGCCTCCGGTGATTGCAACAATTCGCGGCGTATTATGTTCGCTCATGGTGCCGCCTCAAATGACCTTGTAAGCCGCTTCGATGATACGTCGCGCCCGCGGGCCATTGTCGGGTCGGGCATGCATCTTGTTGCAGGCATAGGCAAAGCCCAGCTTCGCATCGGGATCCCCCAAGCCAATCGAACCACCGAAACCGTGATGCCCGAAGGATCTGGCATTGGGACCCATCCAGACAGACTGTTCAGTGTTGAGCAGGATGCCCCGACCCTGGTGATACGGACGCTGCTGCATCTGCTCTGTCTGGTTATGTTGTTCGGTGATCATGTCGGCGACCGTTTCAGGGCGCATGATCGTCACATTACCCAGGCTGCCACCGCGAGCGATTGCGCCATAGATCGTGGCGATGGAGCGCGCGGTGCCATGACCGTTGGCACTGGCGATCTCAGCCTGGCGCCAGGGCCGTGAATTCAGCGTGACGGCGATGTGTTCGTCGGGATGTTGCAAGAAGCCCTTCGCAAGCAACGAATCCGGCTCGCTGTCCTTGCGCGCGAACAACGTGCCTTCGACCGTTGGGACCAGTTCGGCACAACGGCCCATGTCCAGTTCGCTGAGCCCGCCGATCCGATAATCCAGGCCGAGTGGCGCGATAAGTTCGTCGGCAATGAACTGCGGATAGCGTTTGCCGGTGATCCTGCGGACGATTTCGCCGAGAATATTGCCCTGTGTGTGAATGTGGTAGGCAGCAGTCGTGCCGGGCGTCCAGATCGGCGCCTGGCGTTCAAGCGCCGCCACGATGGCATCGCAATCGAAGATGGCGCCGCGCCACAGCGGCTCCAGCACGACCGGCAGGCCGGCTGTATGATCGAGCACGTGCCGGATGAGCACGCCTTCCTTGCCATTCTGCGCGAATTCCGGCCAGTAGCGCGCCACCGGCTCTTCCGGATCGACAAGTCCGCGATCAATGAGAATGTTGAATGCGATGCCGGAAATGCCCTTTGCGACCGACATCATGCAAACGATAGTGTCGGCCTCCCAAGGCTTCCGGAAGGCCGCATCGCGATAGCCGCCCCAGATATCGACCACTTTGCGGCCATCGACAAAAAGAGCCGTGGCCGAGCCGATTTCCTCTTCCGCGGAATAGTTCTCGATGAAGGCATCGACAACGTTTCTGAACGCAGGATCATGGCTGCCGCTGAAACGGTATTCGTGTCCGCTTGTCGACAGGGCCTCATCTACTTGCATTGTCGTTGCCTCCCTCAACTCACCACGATTCTTTTATTGATTGTATGACAGACTGTCAATATGACATAGGACAATATGACGAAACACTCGAAGACGGAATGAGGATCAGAGAAGGTAAGCGCTGTGCGCCAGAAAATTACGGATCCGCCTGCCGCCTGCCTGCGGATATCTGCAAACACAAACTTGGACCCGCCTGTTCTTTGACATACAAAAATACAGTATGACAAAATTGAGATTCGCGAGCCGTCTGGAGAAGGCCGAGCGATTGTCGTACGGAGTGAGGCAGGAAAGCGGAGAGGAATCGAACATGACCATGCAAAGCGCTCAAGACGATCTTTCCATGCGCGTGCAGACCCTGCCAGGGCGGCGCGAGCAAGTTGCGGATCGCCTGCGCATGGCGATTGCGTCAGGACGGTTCCCGGCAGGGACAAGACTGATCGAACGCGAACTTTGCGAGATGATGGGTGTTTCCCGCACGTCGCTGCGCGAGGCCTTGCGCGAGCTCCAGGCTGACGGCCTTATCACCTTGCAGCCCAACAAGGGCCTGAGTGTCAGTATTGTTACGGAACAGACGGCCCGCTCTATTTATGAAGTGCGTGCCATGCTCGAAGGCCTCGCAGCGCGGCTCTTCGCACGCAATGCCACACCGGATCAGATGAAAGCCTTGCGCGAGAGCGTTGATCGCCTCGTGGAAGTTTACGACAACTTCTCAACCGAGGCCTTCATCGCTGTAAAGACGCGTTTCTACGACATTCTCCTTGAAGGCGCTGGAAACGAAGTGGCTGCCGACATGTTGCGCAGGATACACACACGCGTGTCGCAATTGCGCGCCGTCCCGCTGCCCAATTCGGAGTTGGCGCGCCAATCAATTCGCGAACTACGCGCGTTTCTCGACGCGCTGGAGAGCCGTGACGAAGAGCGTGCCTGGCAGACCTGCCTTGTGCACGTGGAGTCCGCGGCCGCCGCAGTGCTGAAGTCGATTTCTCGTGAGAATGAAGGATAGAGCTCAAACCCTGATCGGAGGCAGATCCAAGCGTACGACATCGGGAAGGTCGGGCGAAAGAACTGGCCAGCGCAAGCGTACCTCTGGATCATGACCTGGGATGAGGAGTTCCTCGTTTCCGCCGGCCAGTTCCTCGCAACGGGCGAACCCCTCAAGCATCTCCCCTACGTGAAAGACGAGAGGGAAAGGCGCCCGGCGCTTACGGTTCTCGGAAAAGTGGAACGCATCCGATGCGAGCACCAGCGGCCCACGTTCGGTCGCGACCCTCACCACCTGCAGTCCACCCGTATGGCCACCCACCCGGTGCAGGGTGATGCCCGGAAACAGCTCCGATGTTCCGTCATGGAAACGCACCCTGCCCTCGTGAACGAGCTCGACCGCTTGCAACACGTCGCGCGTGTTGAAAGGCGCACGAAAACATGCGTGGCACATCGGCCGTCCCGTCGCATAGCTCATCTCGCCATCCTGAAGGTGGAAAGTAGCAGCCGGGAAAGCATCAAGTGATCCAGCGTGGTCATAGTGAAGATGCGTGAGCACGACATCCTTCACCTCTTCGGCCACGATCCCAGCTTTCCGTAGCAGCGCCGCAGGCTCATAGAGGTGGATGCGGCCCCGCTCTCGCGCTGCTTCCGCAGAGAAGCCCGTGTCGACCACGACGACGCGCCCCTGTCCCCGGATCGCCCATACATAATAGTCCAGCGGCATCGGGCCATCGTGCAGATCCATGCCAGGCATGAAGTTTTCCTGGCGCGGGCGCTCGGGCGCGGTTGTTGCATAGCGCAGTGCCAGCACCTCGTATGTGGTGTTCACAGAGTCCTCCATATCAGTTCACCATCTTGATTAGCATACTGTCAGGCTGTATGACAATCTTTCAACGCGGCTCTGCTGACCGGCTATTTAAAACGGAGGAATTCGATGAGGTTTCGGCGATTGCGCCTCGAGCCGCTGTCTGCGCGCTCGGTGCAGGCCCTGCCCCGGGCGGAATACCATCCAAAAAATGACGTTGCCCCTCAAACATCCGCGAATTGGTCACAACTCTAAGGCCGACCGCTTCACCCACAATGAAAGGCAGAACATGCAACAGACTCCCAGGATCGGGTTCATCGGGCTCGGCGCGATGGGTCAACCGATGGCAGCGCGCTTGGCGTCTGCCGGCTATGTGCTGACCGTGATCGATGCCGATGCCGCGCGCACCGCTGAGGTCGCGAAAGAGGTTGGAGCGAGACCGGGGAGCACGCCCGCCGAAGTCGCCCGCGGGGCCGACATCGTCGTGACCATGTTGCCGAGCAGCGCCGTGGTCGAGAAGGTTCTTAACGGCACGGAAGGAGTACTGGCGGGAATTGGATCGGACGGACTGATCCTGGAAATGTCGAGTGGCGTGCCGGATATGACCCGCGCCCTCGCGGATGCCGCGGCCAGAAAGGGTGTTGTTCTTGTGGACGCGCCAGTCTCGGGCGGCGTTGGCCGCGCCCGGACGGGTGAACTTGCCATCATGTTTGGTGGCGATGATGTGGCCTTCGTCCGGGCAAAGCCTGTCCTCGATACTATGGGTTCTTCAATTATCCGGACCGGCTCCGTCGGCAGCGCGCATGCCATGAAGGCGCTCAACAATCTCGTCAGCGCCGGCGGCTTTCTGATCGGCATCGAGGCCCTGCTGATCGGCAAGCGCTTCGGGCTCGACCCCGCGCTGATGGTTGACGCCCTCAATGTCTCAACCGGCATGAACAACTCGACGCAGAAAAAATTCAAGCAGTTCGTTTTGTCGCGCAAGTTCGACGCCGGCTTCGGCCTCGACCTCATGGTGAAAGATCTCGGCATCGCGCTCGGCGTAGCGGAGGCAACGAACACGCCGTCGCCGTTTTCCAGTCTTTGCCGCAACATCTGGGGTGACGCTCAGAAGATGCTTGGCAACGGTCAGGATCACACTGCCCTAGCGCGTTTCTGCGAATCGGTCGCTGGAAGCGAGCTTGCCGACGAGACCACGAGCCCTGGTGATCGCGTGTCATGAACGCAACTCGCAGCGATCATGATATGGCTAAGATGAATGTCGATCGGCCTTAGCTTATTTCCCGCAAAAATGAATTCAAGATTCATCCGAAATGTCAATGAAATCAGCTATTTAAATGGCGCGCCCGAAGAGATTCGAACTCCTGACCCCCAGATTCGTAGTCTGGTGCTCTATCCAGCTGAGCTACGGGCGCCTGCCGCAGCGGAGCGTGTCCGCTGACGTGGCGCTCTCCTAGAGAATTGCTTGGAGGAAAGCAAGCGCATTCTCGAAAAAAATTGCAGGAAAAGATTCCGGCCTGAGCTGTTGCGGCAAAATTACGAATTAAAAACAGATGGTTACTCTGCCGCAAAAAGCGTCACGACCTGCCTTGACCGAGACCATAGTCGATCAACCGCCCGTCCGGTCCGGCAGTTCGAAACGGAAGCGGGTGCCGCGCTCCTGCTTTTCCTCGAGCACGATCCAGCCGCCATGTGCCTCGATCAATTCGCGGGCAATGGCGAGGCCGAGGCCGGTGCCGCCGGCGCGGACGGAGCCGCGGAAGGCGGAGAAGAGGTTGTCCTTGGCCTTTTGCGGCATGCCGGGGCCGTTGTCGTCGACGGTAATGTGGACGCCGTTGTCGTCGCGCGAAGCGGAGATGGTGACGCGCTTTTCCTCGCTGGTGTCGGTTTCCAGCGCCTGGGCGGAGTTGCGGCAGAGATTGTAGAGGACACGGAACAACTGCTCGGGATCGGCGTCGACTTCGAGATCGCGGGCGACATCATTGGCGAAGGCCACTTCGGTGCCGGCGCTCAGGCCCAGGATTTCGCCGGCGTCTTCCACCAGCGGCCGCAGCTTGATGCGGTTGACGCGCGGCTGGGTTTCGCTGGCCCGGCCATAGGCCAGCACTTCCGAGGAATAGCCGATGGCGCGGCCAAGCGTGCGCACCAGTTTTGACGACAAGCCCTTGACCACGGGGTCGCCGACATCGGCGAGCCGGTCCGACATCAGCTGCGCCGAGGAGAGGATGTTGCGCATGTCGTGATTGATCTTGGAGACGGCGAGACCGAGGTCGGCAAGGTTCTTCTGCTGGCGGATGGTTTTCTGCAGGTCCATCTGCATGGCGGCGAGATGGCGGCCGGCGAGCGACAGTTCATCCGTGCCTTTGGGTGGCGTCATCACCGCGGACGGATTGGCGGGATCGAGCGCAAAACTCTGCATGCTTGCCGTCATCCGCGCCACCGGCCGGATCAGCACGCGGTTGATGACGAGGAAGATCAGTGTCGCCGTCACCAGCGAGATGATCACCGAAAACAGGAGGATCTCGCGGCAGTAGACCAGCATCGCCTCGCGCAATGCCTTGTCTTCCATGACGAGCTCGATCTTCATCGGGCTGCCGCCGATCGGCCCGCGCACGGAAAACACCCGATCGCCGCCCCAGATGAGGGTCGAAAGCGCATCCAGCGCGTCGCCGACGAAATCCGGCTCGCTTAGGTCATATTGGGCGTTGACCATGGGCGGC
The DNA here is from genome assembly GCF_056403555.1 of Rhizobium sp. P2_G2. Classification (NCBI taxonomy): domain Bacteria; kingdom Pseudomonadati; phylum Pseudomonadota; class Alphaproteobacteria; order Hyphomicrobiales; family Rhizobiaceae; genus Rhizobium; species Rhizobium sp. P2_G2. The sequence goes on along the minus strand of NZ_JBFUFF010000002.1, from coordinate 93,038 downwards.
ACTTCGGAGACAACGATCATCCGCGTCATATCTTCCTTGTGCAGCACGATTGCCTTGGTACCGGTGGCCATCAGCGTTGAGTTCTGCAGCGGTCGCGGTAGATCGACCTTGGGCAGGCCGTCGATGACGATCGCGGCGGCGGCGGCGGTGTTCAGCCGGTCGCGCAGCCAGGAGACGCGCATGTTGCTCACGGAGGGTACGAAGATCAGGATTTCGGCAAGCAGCACGAAAGTGATGGTCAGCACCAGAAGCTGCGTCGACAGCCGTGAAGTGAAGGGCACGTCGTGGCGTTCGGTCGACGAGGCTTGCGGCTTCGGTCCCACGCTCATCTCCACGCTGCAACTCCAATGCGGCCCGTGCGATCTCTCGCGCCAGCTCGCACGTCATATCACAGAATCGCCGTTTGCCAACAAAGCCGCGGAAAATCCGCCGATCGGTTGACTTTGGCGGGCTTCGTCCATATAAGGCCGGCCACGTTCGGGAAGCCCGGTCTCGTCTGACGGCGGCGACGCATTTCCTGTTCGAATTCAGAACACGCTATCAAGAAGGGCCGCACTCCGCGGTAATTAAATAACATGGCAACAAAGCGTACCTACCAGCCTTCGAAGCTCGTCCGCAAGCGCCGGCACGGCTTCCGTGCCCGCCTCTCCACCACGGGTGGCCGCAAAGTCCTCGCCGCTCGTCGCAATCGTGGCCGCAAGCGGCTTTCCGCTTGACGCAATCGGACATCAAGGGCCGATGACGACCCGAAAAATTCAAAACATTGCCGGCCGGCTGAAAAGCCGGCCGGAATTTTTGCGCGTGCGTGATGGCGAGAGGCGCAAAGGCCGCTATTTCATCCTCGAAGTCCTGGACCGCAACGTGGCCGACGAGGCGCCGCGCGCCGGCTTCACCGTGACCAAGAAACAGGGCAATGCCGTGGTGCGCAACCGTATCCGGCGCCGCCTGAAAGAGGCGGTGCGGCTCTCCGCGCAGTTTGCAATGCAGCCGGGCCATGACTATGTGATCGTTGCGCATCGGGAGGCGCTTGGCGCCTCATTTGAAGAATTGACAAACGCGCTCTCAACGCGCATCTCCAGCCGGCAGAATTCCAAGGGCCGCCGACCATCGGGAAAGAGTGATGGAAAACAACCGTAATTATTATATCGCGATCGTTCTCTCCGTCCTGATCGTCTTCGTTTGGCAGTTCTTCTACATGGGCCCGAAGATGGAGCGCGAGCAGAAGCAGCAGCAGATCCAGCAGGCCGAACTCGCCAAACAGAAGAAGAGCGAAAAGCCGGCGATCGTCGATGACAATGGCAAGGTACCCGGCATCAATGACGGCGCGGTTCCCGTTGTCACCCGCGAGCAGGCGCTGGGCCAGGCCAAGCGCGTCGAGATCGACACCCCGGCGCTGACCGGCTCGATCAACCTGACCGGCGCCCGTTTCGATGACCTGAGGCTGAAGAAATATCGTGAGACGATCGACAAGAACAGCCCGATCATCACGCTGCTGAGCCCCGGCAATACGCATGACGGCTATTTCATCGAGCTCGGCTATATCGGCGGCGACAAGACCTCATCGATGCCGACGGCGAGCACCAATTGGACGGTGACTGGCAATACCAAACTGACGCCATCTACGCCGGTAACGCTTTCCTACACCAATACGGCCGGCGTGACCTTCGTGCGCGAGATCGCCGTTGACGATCACTACCTGTTCACCATCAAGGACACGATCAAGAACGACGGCAAGACCGACATTCCCCTCGCGCCTTATGGTCGTATCGCTCGCTACACGATTCCCACCACCCCTGCTGCCTGGGTGCTGCACGAAGGCTTTGTCGGCTGGCTGAACAATGGCCTGGCGGAAACCACCTGGGCCAAGGATACCGAGCCGGTGGCGCATGACGGCAGCAATGGCGGCTGGTTCGGCCTGACCGACAAATATTGGGCCGCCGCGATCATTCCGCAGCAGGACCTGACCTTCAACTCGAACTTCACCCATGTGCAGACTGGCCAGCAGCTGTTCCAGGCAGACTACCGCGAGCAGACCGGCAACATGTTGAAGGCTGGCGGATCCAGGACTCTGACCACCAAGGTCTTCGCGGGCGCCAAGGAAGTCGATGTCGTCAACGGCTATTTCAATGCCGGCATTGTGAAGTTCAACCTGTTGATCGACTGGGGCTGGTTCTGGTTCTTCACCCAGCCGATGTTCAAGCTGATGGACTTCCTCAACAAGTATTTCGGCAATTTCGGTCTCGCCATCCTGGCAACCACCGTCATCGTCAAGACGCTGTTCTTCCCGATCGCCAACCGGCAATATGCCTCGATGGCGAAGATGAAGAAGCTGCAGCCGAAGATGGAAGAACTGAAGGCGCGTCTCGGCGACGACCGCATGGCGATGCAGACCGCGACCATGGCGCTTTACAAGGAGGAGAAGGTCAATCCGCTTGCCGGATGCTGGCCCGTCCTGCTGCAGGTGCCGGTGTTCTTCGCACTGTATAAATGCATCTATATCACCATCGAGATGCGGCATGCGCCGTTCTTCGGCTGGATCCAGGATCTGTCGGCACCCGACCCGACGACGATCTTCAACCTCTTCGGGTTGATCCCCTGGACACCGCCGCATGCACTGATGCTTGGCGTCTGGCCGCTCGTCATGGGTTTCACCATGTTCCTGCAGATGCGCATGAACCCGACGCCGCCCGATCCGACCCAGGCGATGATCTTCAACTGGATGCCGCTGATTTTCATGTTCATGCTCGGCTCCTTCCCCGCCGGCCTGGTGATCTATTGGGCCTGGAACAACACGCTGTCGGTGGCGCAGCAGGCAATCATCATGAAGCGCAACGGCGCCAAGATCGAACTGTTCGACAACTTGAGACGGCTGGTGCAGCGAAAACCATCATCGGCATGAATGGCTGTTGAAAAGATGTGATGATTGACGAATGTCGCTTTTGGCTGCGGCATCCGGCATCAGAAAACGCTAATGAACGAGGCTTCCGGTCTATGCCGGGAGCCTTTTTCTTAGGAGAGTGAGGATGGAACGGGCGGTCGCCCAACATTCGCTGGCCGAGGAGCGCATCGGTGCGGTGCTGGTGTTCGGCTCGGCGGTGGCCTGGAGTTTCGGCGGCGCCATCGCACGCTATCTCACCATTGCCGACAGCTGGACGATCGTCTTCTGGCGCTGTCTGTTTGCCGGCCTGTTCCTCGTCGGCTTCCTGATCGCCCGCGATGGGCCGAAAGCGACGGTCGCGGCCTATCGCAACATGGGCGTTCCGGGCCTGGTCGTCGGCACCGGATTTGCCATCGCCTCCGTCTCGTTCATCATCGCCATCGGCTATACGACTGTCGCCAATGTCGTGCTCATTCAAGCGGCAACACCGCTCCTGGCGGCGCTGATGGCATGGGCGGTCTATCGCGAGCGGATCGCCGTCTCGACCTGGATCGCCATCGTCGCCGTCATCCTCGGCGTGGCCGTCATGGTTTCCGGATCGCTCGGCCAGGGCAAGTCATGGATCGGGACGGCGCTCGCCATGCTCATCCCGATCGTCTATGCGACGGCGACGGTCGTGACCCGGCGTTACAAAAATGTCCGGCAAGTGCCGGGCGTCAGCCTCGGCTGTTTCCTCGCCGTGGCGCTGGCGGCGACACAGGCCTCGTCCTTCCATGTGACATGGTCGGAAATGGCGATCCTGGCGGCCTTCGGCGTCTGCAATCTCGGGCTCGGCATGGCGCTCTGGGCCACCGGCGCGCGGATGGTGCCATCAGCGCTGGCGGCACTGCTCGGCACGGCCGAGACCATGCTCAGCCCGCTCTGGGTGGCGATCTTCCACCACGAGATTCCCGGCATCGAAACGCTGATCGGCGGGCTGATTATTCTCGTGGCGCTGATCGGTTACCTGCTCCTGGCGCTCAAGCGGCAGAACGTTTCCTAGAGAACCGACTTCCCATTGGCGCCGGTAATGCCGGCCGGTCAGTCGGACATCCTCACATCAGGCCAGAACCAGTCATATTTCGATTTGCCGACATGGCTGAAAATCAGGCTGGGTCTGTCCGCAATCCACTGGATCGGCTCCGTAAGCTCGAGTTTGGGAATGCTGGCGCGGTCCCAGATCATCGTCAGATGCGGCTTGAACGGTAGACCCGGCATTTTGGGTATATGCAGCTTTTCATGCAGGCGTCTTTCCAATTCCACCAGCGCCTCATTGCGTCGACTTGAACTGAGTACGATGGGGCGGCGCGACCCGTGGTCAAAGCTCTCCACCCGGTCGAACGAAATTTCGATTGGGTCGAACTGCATTTGCGACAGGACAGCGCCGATGGCGGCAATGATCCGGTCCGTGGGTTTTGGCGGTACTTCCAGGCGAGGCAGGGTCACGAGTGTCACATGAAATGTCTCCTCACGCCGCAATCTCCCCCTGAGCTTTCGAAGCTGCTTGAGGTCATTAGCCAAAACCGTGACCTGCGCCGCCACCGGCTCTGGCGGCGCCAGGACGATATAGAGGTTCGCACGGTTCTGGCTGAAGCTTGAACGGCGCGGCCCGCCGCGTGCGGATTGAGCATCCGGCATTTCATCTCCCCATTTTTCTGGTCGGCCATCTCATCATGGCGCAGCCACAGCCGGTCGAGACTTTGTTCAGCGGCGTTCTTAACGGGCTAGTGGAGCCTGCGACAGGGGAATTTGCAGATCAGGCGATACTTTGTCTGACCCTGCAGGCTTTCGACAAGCAGAAGTTCACGGACGCGCCATTGGACCGGCACCTCGATTTTGTGGGGAACAATCTTTCCTTTGTCGTATAGCAACGTCATGTGTGGGTTATAGGCTTGGCGGTGCGGCTTACCAAAACGGGGTTCGAGCAATTTGCTCACCGACCCCTCCAATTCGACCAGCGCCTGATTACCGTTATCGCTGTGAAGGACCAACGGTTTCCCGTCGGATCCCTGAAAGCTTGCGGCACGGTCAAAATAGATATCGAATTCGTCGAACTCCAATCTCGACAATAGATGACATAGCTCGTCTTCCGTTATCGAACTCGGATCGAAGCCGGCGATCGACACATGCAGCACATCGTCAGGCCGGGGTCGGCCTTTCAATCCATGCCGGTTGCAAAGATCGCCTGTTGTTTGTCGGATCAGGTCCAGAATGCGTTCCTGGGGCTGGGCAATCAGAATGATCTTGCTGCCCGAGAAGTGCTTTTTGCTTACGAAAGCTTCATTCGTATTGCTTAGCATTTAAGCCTCCATCCAATGTTTTGCATTAACACCATATAACAAGACTTAGAACAAAAGAGGAACAAATTTCGCTGTAGTGTCAAATTTTCAAAATCGACCTCTGGACAGCCATCTATCATTCCACCTCCATCTTTCGCGCTCTTTCCGGCGCAGCGCTTGACTTTCCCGCCAAAACCCGAAAAGCGGAACGCCTTTAAACCGGATAACGAACATGACCGACAACGCAAAGCCGCTCGACCGCATCTTCACGCGGCCCTGGATTTTCATCCGCGGCGTGCCGGCAATGAAATTCCTGCCGCCGGAAGGCCCGGCCGAGATCGCCTTTGCCGGCCGTTCCAATGTCGGCAAGTCGTCGCTGATCAATGCGCTGACCGGACAGCGTGCTTTGGCGCGCACCTCCAATACGCCGGGGCGCACGCAGGAGCTCAACTATTTCGTACCGGATGGCTTTTCGGGCGAGGTCGGCGACCTGCCGCCGTGTGCGCTGGTCGACATGCCCGGCTATGGTTATGCCGAAGCGCCGAAGGCCCAGGTGGATGCCTGGACTAAGCTGGTCTTCGACTATCTGCGCGGGCGCTCGACGCTGAAGCGCGTCTATGTCCTGATCGACAGCCGCCATGGCATCAAGAAGAACGACGACGAGGTGTTCGACCTGCTCGACAAGGCGGCCGTCTCCTACCAAATCGCGCTGACGAAGACCGACAAGATCAAGCCAAGCGCGATCCCGGCACTTATGACGGATACGCTGGCGAAGCTCGCCAAGCATCCGGCCGCCTATCCGGAAATCCTCACGACCTCTTCGGAAAAGGCCGAGGGCATAGAGGAAATGCGCGCGGCTCTGATCAGGACGCTGTCTCTCTGATAAAAAGCCGCCCGGGCTGGATGCACCGGACGGCGTGAGTTGGCCTGGGCGCGAGCGCTCACGCCTTCGGCAAAAGCACCTTGTTGATGACGTGGATGACGCCGTTCGATTGCTGGACGTCGGCAATGGTGACGGTGGCGACGCCGCCCGTCTCATCCTTGAGCATGATCGTCTTGCCCTTCTTCATCGCGGTCAGCACGCAGCCGCCCACCGTGGTGATCTTGTGCATGCCGCCATCATCCTTGATCATCTTGGCGATGGTCTTCGACATGGCGTCGGCGGCTACGACATGGCAGGTCAGCACCTTGACCAGCTTGTCATGATTTTCCGGCTTCAGCAGCGTTTCGACCGTGCCGGCCGGCAGCGCTGCAAAGGCTTCGTTGGTCGGCGCGAACACCGTGAACGGACCCTTGCCCTCCAGGGTGTCGACCAGGCCGGCCGCCTTGACGGCAGCGACCAGGGTCGTGTGGTCCTTCGACTTCATGGCGTTTTCGACGATGTTCTTCGTCTTGAACATCGGCGCGCCGCCGACCACCGAGTTCCTGGCCTCTGCGGCGAAAGCAGTGGCGAAAATGGCGGCGGCGACGAGCGTCGTGCGGATTGCGGTTCTGAGCATCGGATTACCCTTCCTGTCTCCTCGGCCGGCTGGACGATTCCAGGCCGGTCCTCACTCCCTGGTGGGATGAAAGGAAGTACGGGTGGGGCGGGATTAGAGTTTCAGCTGCAAGAAATTTTGCGAGATTTCGATTGCAAGATCGTCGCTCATTCAAATCGCGCCAGATAATCTTCTATTTCCTCGTCTGTCGCTTGCCACTCTTCCCCTCGGGCCTCAGCGATGACGACCACGCCAACGAGCGTGATCGGATCTTCCGCCATAAAGCGGTCCGCTCCTCGCACGGCGACGACAAATTGACCCTCTGGGTGAACGGAATAACCCTTCGACAGCAAGGTCAGATAGGCTGGGGTGAGCAGATTTGCCGCGGCTGCAAGGTGCATGAGGTGCCCTCTCCAAATCGGCGCTACAACGCCGGCGAAACAACGGATCGGTCACGGGAACCGCAGCCACGGCATGACGTCGGCGCGTAAAAAGGCCGAGCACGCGACCTTTTGGATTCACAGTGCCCTGGTCTTGCCCATCGCGATGACTGGCCCGGTTGGCTTGCCGTCCGGCGCGCCGCCGAAGGGTTCGACGGAAATGGCAATTGTCTTGTCAGGACCAAGTTCCTTGCGCATGGCGCTCGGGACATTGATTGCGCCGGTGCCATCGGGCAGGAGGCCCAGCGAGTGAGGCTGTTTGTCGTCGGTGATCAGCCACAGCTGCAGCGACTTCGGCTGTTCCTGCTTCAGCGCCGCGGGCGTGATGCTCAGCCGGCCGGAAGCCGTATCATAGCTGGCGATCAGGCTCATCGGCGTATCCATGCCCGTCAATTCCGCCACCAGCGGCTTGACCGTCGGCCCAACCGGCGGGGTGACGCGATCGGCCACGGTGACGCTGACGCCTGCGATGATCGCTACCGCCGTCAGTGTGCGCCACAGGAACACGGAACTCCAGACAGCCTGCAGCAGGCCTCCCGGCTCACCCTGCTGCGGCATGCCGAAAAGCCGCGTTTCGATCTTCTTGTAGAGTTCCGGAGAGGGGCGGACGTCGCGGTAATCTTCGTTGAAATCGGCGAGGTTGGCTTGCCAGCGGCGCACCTGGTTGGCGAATTTGGGATCGCCGGCCATGCGCGCCTCGACGCGTCGCCGGTCTTCCTCGGACAGCACACCGAGCACATATTCGCCGGAGATGATCTCGTCACGGGTCCGGTCCCAATCCTGCGGCTTGTCGCTCATCTCCCGAGGCACTCTCTTAGTTTCAGCAGGCTGCGACGCAGCCAGGTTCGTATGGTGTTCAACGGTATATTATAGAAATCTGCCAGCTCTTGGTAGCTCAAACCTTCAACATATGCGCGCTTGACAGCATCTGCTTTATCAGATTCGAGCGTCTGCATGCAGCCCTCAATTCGGCTACCTTCGCTGCGATTGATGGCCTCGGCTTCCGGATCAGGCGCATCGCTTGCAAGATCAAAGACTTCGTCTAGTTCGGAGGCCTGCGGCTTCCTCGCGCGCATCACGTCTATGGCGTGATTGCGGGCGATCGCGGCAAGCCAGGTCTCGGCCCGGCCTTCGTCGCGCGAGAAGCGTTCGGCACGCTGCCAGACCTTGATGAACACATCCTGCAGCGCATCCTCCGCTTCGGACCGGTTTTTCAGGATACGCAAGAGGATGCCGAGAAGTTTCGGCGCGGTGCGAAGATAGAGCCGGGTATAGGCCGCTCGGTCGCGCAGACCTACGCGGAGCATCAATGCATCGATATCCTCGTCCGACCTGTTTTCGGCCATTGCCATCCGCCGCATTGCCTCATTGCTGACCGGCAATTTTTACGCGGGTTTCGGCCAAACGGATCATTCCATGTGCCCGCGACTTACGCTAAAGAGGCTCGACTTCATTCAGCGAGGCCCGGTATGTCCCAGTCGGAAAGCGAGATCCAGGCGCGTCTGCTCGCGCAGGCTCTGCCCTTCATGCAGCGTTATGAGAACAAGACGATCGTCRTCAAATATGGCGGCCACGCCATGGGCAATCCGGAACTCGGCAAGGCCTTCGCCAGCGATATCGGCCTGCTCAAGCAGTCCGGGCTGAACCCGATCGTCGTCCATGGCGGCGGCCCGCAGATCGGCGCTATGCTGGCCAAGATGGGCATCGAATCGCGCTTCGAGAACGGCCTGCGCGTCACCGACGAGAAGACGGTCGAGATCGTCGAAATGGTGCTCGCCGGCTCGATCAACAAGGAGATCGTGCAACTGATCAACCGGACCGGCGAATGGGCCATCGGCCTCTGCGGCAAGGACGGCAACATGGTGTTCGCCGAAAAGGCGCGCAAGACGGTCATCGACCCTGATTCCAATATCGAGCGCGTGCTCGATCTCGGCTTCGTCGGCGAGGTCGTGGAAGTCGACCGCACGCTGCTCGACCTGCTCGCCAAGTCGGAAATGATCCCGGTGATCGCGCCGGTGGCGCCGGGCCGCGACGGCCACACCTATAATATCAATGCCGACACCTTCGCCGGCGCCATTGCCGGTGCGCTCAACGCCGCCCGCCTGCTCTTCCTCACCGACGTGCCGGGCGTGCTCGACAAGAAGGGCGATCTGATCAAGGAACTCTCGGTCACGCAGGCCTATGAGCTGATCAAGGACGGCACGATCTCCGGCGGCATGATCCCCAAGGTCGAGACCTGTATCGAGGCGCTGAAGATGGGCGTCGAGGGCGTTGTCATCCTCAACGGCAAGACCCCCCATTCGGTGCTGCTGGAGCTGTTCACCGAGACCGGCGCCGGCACGCTGATCGTGCAGTGACAAGCATGGGCTGGCGGCGCGCCAGCCTGAAATCAGCCAGCGGGATTAGGCATTGCTTGTCCCGCCGGAGTTCCCATGTTCAAGCGCCTGTTTCTGTCCATCGCCGTCCTCGCCTTGTTCGCCGCACCGTCCTACGGCAAGCGGCTGCATTTCTCCGGCTATGATTTCAAGATCAAGGAAGGAACCGGCCTCGGCCCCGGACCGAACGACTGGGCCAAGTCGCAAGCCTTTGTCGACACCAAGGGCCGGCTGCATCTGCGCTTCTCGGAAAAGGATGGCCACTGGTATGCCGGCGAAGTCGAGAGCATCAGCAAATTCGGCTTCGGCACCTACAGGATCGTCTTCGAGGGCAATATCGGCGGCCAGGACAAGAATGTCGTGTTCGGCTTCTTCAACTATCCGACCGCCGACGTCGGGCCGGATGGGACCAACGAGATCGACGTCGAATTCGCCCGCTGGGGCGACAGGGCCAACGCGCCGCTGAACTACACCGTCTGGCCGGTGGATCCGGGACTCGACAATGCGCATCAGACCTTCGTCTTCCGCAGGGGCGATCGCAAAAGCGTTCACCAGTTCACCTGGCAATCCGATAGCGTCGTCTATTCATCGACGGAGATCAACGACGACGGCGGCCCAGGCAATACCTCTGACTGGACTTTCGCGCCGAAAAATCCAGAAGCGCGGATCGGCCAGAACCCGATGCCGGTCTATTTCAACCTCTGGGGTTTTCAAGGCCGTGAACCGAGTGACGATAAGCCGGTGGAGGTGATCATCGACTCGTTCAAATATACGCCGCTGAAGTAGCCAGTCGGGTTGCGATCCACCAGACCTGTTCGATTGCTAGGATCATAAACACATCACAGGCCCCGATCACCTCGGCCAAACATTGTTATCCTTGGCGAATTGGATGACGGCGGGATAGATCCTGCCATCGTCGACGATATTTGTCAGGCCCTTCAACGTGTTGGCCAAAGCGTCGTCATGCTCCGACATGAAGTGCCACCGCTTGCTCGGGTCTGTCGGATATGGCTTTGGGAAAAGATCCACGCCGTGCTCGACCGCCCCGGCATGCTTTTTCAGCCCCATCTCGTTCAAGGCGACCACCACCTCTGGGGCAAAATTGCCCGAAGAATTATAGAAGAACTGCGCAACCGAGCCGTTTGACACCTCGTCTTCAAACACGCGGACGACGATGATGCGAGCATATGGCGCCGGCAGCCGGGAAAGGAACGCTGCCTGTTGCTGATACGTCTCTTCGTCGGCCAAGCAGCCTATCAAGCCGTCGGTCAGGTAGCCCAGTTTGTCGCCATCCGTTGCGGCTGCTTTCAGCGGCTCGTAGATCGCCTTGAGCTCGCGGGAGCGCATGATCCTTGTCTCGGCCTCATCGAGAAGGCTGGGCAGGGCACGAAATTTTGCCGAAAGCGCCTTCAGATTCGCGTCGAGGACCGAATCGCGGATGCCACCACGGCCGTCGCTCCAGCGCTCATAACGCTGCTGCTCCGTGCCGTAATCCGGGCCGAACAGGACACGGCCCTGGCGGATGATCATGGCGTGGTCCTTGAGCCCCTGGGCATCAAGCGTTGCCAAGACTTCATCGATATAGACGCCTGGTTCATCAACGAAGAAATGGATCAAGCCATTCTCCCTGTCCGTCCATGCGGCCGTCGCCGCGAGCATCATCATTGGCCGCTCGACGGGTTGAAAGGTCTTGAGGCCGCGGGCGAGCGCCATCTTTGCTTTTGCCCCGCCGGCCTCATCCGCTCCCAAACCCATCGTGTCCGGCCTGCCGTTGGGATCAGGAAAGAAAATGGTCGGCTGATACAACGGAACGGCACGCCTCTCGATAACATCAGTCATTGGATAGTGCTTCAACCGCCCGACATCGCAGCCTTCCGCCGCCGCCAAAGGACCAGGCGCCGCCATTGCCATGAGCACCGTCAATGCCGCAGCGAAATCAAGCCATTTCAACATGCAGCGCCTCCTTTGGAAGATTCCGCCGGAATCGGTAACGGATGGAGCTGGAGATTTCTTCTGGGTAGGCAAAGCGGCGATATCACAGGATTTTTGCTATCCTGCACAATTTCCGGCTCAGCCGAGTTCTCTCTTCAGCGCATAAAGCGCCTCCAGCGCCTGCCTTGGCGTCATGTCGTCGAGATCGAGCGCCTTCAGCGCCTCGTCGACCTTTGAGGCCTTTGCCGCTTTAGGTTCTTCTCGGCGGATAGCGGCCTGGAACAGCGGCAGGTCGTCGATCAGTTTCGCTGCCGGGTTCTTGCGATCGGCGTCTTCGAGCAGGCTCAGCACTTCCCGAGCACGCGCCACCACCGAGGCCGGCAGGCCGGCAAGTCGCGCCACCTGGATGCCATAGGAGCGATCGGCAGCGCCTGGTCCGACCTCGTGCAGGAAAATGACGTCGCCGTCCCATTCCTTGACGCGCATCGTGACATTGGCGAGGCGCTTGAGCTTTTCCGACAGCACCGTCAGCTCATGGAAATGGGTGGCGAACACGGAGCGGCAGCGGTTGACCTCGTGCAGGTGCTCGACGGCGGCCCAGGCGATGGAGAGGCCGTCGAAGGTCGCCGTGCCGCGCCCGATCTCATCGAGGATCACCAGCGAGCGGTCGGTCGCCTGGTTGAGGATCGCCGCCGTCTCGACCATCTCGACCATGAAGGTCGAACGGCCGCGCGCCAGATCGTCGGAGGCGCCGACACGGGAGAAAAGACGGTCGACCACCCCGATCTCGGCCTCGGCAGCCGGCACGTAGGAGCCCATCTGCGCCATGATGGCGATCAGCGCGTTCTGGCGCAGGAAAGTGGATTTACCGCCCATATTCGGGCCGGTCAGCAGCCAGATGCCGCCATGCTTCTGCTCCTCGCCGGGCGACAGATCGCAGTGATTGGCGACGAAGGGATTGCCGGCCGATTTCCTCAGCGCCTGTTCGACCACCGGATGCCGGCCGCCCTTGATGCGGAAATCGAGCGAACCATCGACCACCGGTCGGCAATAGGCCTGCTCGTCGGCCAGCGCGGCCAGGGCGGAAGACACGTCGATGACGGCGATGGCATTGGCGGCGGCCTTGACCATCTCGGCGGCTCTCACCACGGCCTCGACCATGCGGTCATAGGCTTCGAGCTCGATCGCAAGCGCCTGTTCGGCGGCATTGGCGATCCGGCTTTCGAGATCGGAAAGCTCGACCGTGGTGAAGCGCATGGCACTCGCCGTCGTCTGGCGATGAATGAAGCGGGCGCGGCGCTCGGGCGTGTCGGTAAGCGCACCGGATGTGCCGGAGGTCAATTCGATGAAATAGCCTAGCACATTATTATGCTTGATCTTCAGCGATTTGACGCCGGTTTCCTCGGAATAGGAATTCTGCAGACCGGCGATCACCCGGCGCGACTGGTCGCGCAGCTCCCGTAATTCGTCGAGATCGGCGATGGCGCCGTCGGCAATGAAGCCGCCGTCACGCTTGAGCAGCGGCAGATCCTCCGCCAACAGGCTTTCGAGGAGCGCTTCAAGTTCGAAAGGGACAGCATTCAGCGCCGAAGCCGCCGCTGCCAATTCGGGCGGCAAGCGGCGCTGCCCGAGCAAGGATGAAACTGTCCGGCCTGTTTCAAGCCCACGCAAAATCGCCTGCAGGTCGCGCGGACCACCACGGTCGAGCGCCAGTCGCGACAGCGCGCGCGGCATATCGGGCGACCGCTTCAGCATCTGTCTGGCGTCTTCGGTCAGGCGCGGCTCGTCGAGGAAGAAGGAGATCGAATCCAGCCGTCCGTTGATTTTATCCGAATCTGTCAGCGGCGACATCAGCCGTTCGCAGAGCAGCCGCGTGCCGCCACCGGTCACCGTACGATCGAGCGCCTTGAGCAGCGAACCGTCGCGATTGCCCGACAGCGTCTTGACCAGTTCGAGATTGGCGCGCGTCGCCGGATCGATGAACAGGGTCGAGGCGCCGCTTTCGCGCTCCGGCCGGCCCAGCGGCGGGCGCTCGGCGATCTGCGTCTTTTCGACATAGGCAACCGCTGCGGCACCCGCAGCCAGCTCGGCGCGGCTGAAACCGCCGAAGCCATCGAGCGTCGAGACATCATAATAGCGTGCTATGCGGCTCTCGGCCGTGGCTGAGTCGAAGAGCACAGCCGGCTGTGGACTGACGACCCGGCCGAGAATGTCGAAGGTCGGCCTCAGTTCCGGGTCATGGAACAGGCCGTCGGCGACGATCAATTCCTTCGGCTCGACGCGCAGGATGTCGGCAAGCAACCGCAGCAATGTCGTCTCGGCCAGGCGGAAAATGCCGGTGGAAATATCGATCCAGGCGAGTGCATAGGCGGGTGCTTCACTGCCGCGGATGCGTGAGAGCGCCATCAGGTAATTGCTGTCGCCCGGGTTGAGCAGCTTTTCCTCGGTGATCGTGCCTGGCGTCACGAGGCGCACGACATCGCGGCGGACGACCGACTTGGCGCCGCGCTTCTTCGCCTCGGCAGGGTCTTCGACCTGTTCGCAGACGGCGACGCGGTAACCCATCCCGATCAGTTTCTGCAGGTAGTCATCGGCGGCATGCACCGGCACGCCGCACATCGGAATATCCTGGCCGAGATGCTGGCCGCGGCGGGTGAGCGTGATGCCAAGGGCGCGCGATGCTTCCAGCGCATCCTCGAAGAACATCTCGTAAAAATCGCCCATGCGATAGAACAGCAGGCTATCCGGATTGGCGGCCTTGATCTCGATATATTGTTCCATCATCGGCGTCGCGGTCAGACGGCTTTCCTCGGAAGCGAGCTGGGCGACGGTCAAGGCATCAATAATTGTCATACTGTTCTTTTGACAAACGGATAAGCGTGTCTGATAAAGGCAGGGACACTATCGATATTGCGACCAAAAACAATAAGAGGCTCGGCCGAAACGACAAGAGCCCACAGAATGCATTGGGAGGAAGAATGTCTGACGTTCAGAAACGCCGCGGCCTGCCGACGATCACCCGGGAAGAAGCGCTGGAATTCCATTCGCGCGGCAAGCCCGGCAAGCTCGAAGTCAATCCGACCAAGCCGATGGCAACGCAGCGCGACCTGTCGCTGGCCTATTCGCCTGGCGTCGCCGAGCCGGTGAAGGCAATTGCCGAAGACCCGGCAACGGCCTACGATTACACCGCCCGCGGCAATATGGTGGCGGTGATTTCCAACGGCACGGCGATCCTTGGGCTGGGCAATCTCGGCGCTTTGGCCTCCAAGCCGGTGATGGAGGGCAAGGCCGTGCTCTTCAAGCGCTTTGCCGATGTCGATTCGATCGACCTCGAAATAGATACCGAGGATGTCGACGCCTTCGTCAATTGCGTGCGCTATCTCGGGCCTTCCTTTGGCGGCATCAATCTCGAGGATATCAAGGCGCCGGACTGTTTCGTCATCGAAAGCCGGCTGCGTGAGATCATGGACATTCCGGTGTTCCATGACGACCAGCACGGCACGGCAATCATCGCCGCTGCCGGCCTGATCAATGCGCTGGATCTCACCGGCCGCGACATGAAGACCACGAAACTGGTCTGCAATGGTGCCGGTGCGGCGGCGATTGCCTGTATCGAGCTGATCAAGTCCATGGGCTTCAACCCGGAAAACGTCGTTCTCTGCGACACCAAGGGCGTGGTCTACCAGGGCCGCACCGAGGGCATGAACCAGTGGAAATCGGCACATGCGGCCAAGACCGATAGCCGGACGCTGACCGATGCGATGAAGGGCGCGGACGTTATCCTCGGCCTCTCCGCCAAGGGAGCGCTGTCGACGGAGATGATCGCGTCGATGGCGCCGAACCCGATCATCTTCGCCATGGCCAATCCGGATCCGGAAATCACGCCGGAAGAGGTCGCGCGCATCCGTGACGACGCGATCATGGCGACCGGCCGTTCGGACTATCCGAACCAGGTCAACAATGTGCTGGGCTTTCCCTATATCTTCCGCGGCGCGCTGGACGTGCGCGCCTCGACCATCAACGATGCGATGAAAATCGCCGCCGTGCAGGCGCTCGCCAATCTCGCCAAGGAGGACGTGCCCGACGATGTCGCCGCGGCCTATCAGGGCAACCGGCCGCGCTTCGGCGCCAATTACATCATCCCGGTGCCGTTCGATCCGCGGTTGATCTCCTCGATCCCCGTGGCTGTTGCCAGGGCGGCGATGGAATCGGGCGTCGCCCGCAAGCCGATCGCCAATCTGGAAGCCTATGCCCGCGAATTGCGTGGCCGGCGCGACCCGATCGCCTCGACGCTGCAGCGCATCTATGACCGCGTCCGGCGCATGCCGAAGCGCGTCGTCTTCGCCGAAGCCGAAGAAGAGCAGGTGATGCGGGCGGCCGTCGCCTATGTCAACCAGCAGCTCGGCACTGCAATCCTCGTCGGCCGCGACGACATTATCGAGGCCAATGCCGAACGCGCCGGCATCGACCTCAATCGGCCAGGCATCGAGCGGATCAATGCCCGCACATCGAAGCGCCGCGAAGCCTATATCGACTATCTCTATGCCCGGCTGCAACGGAAGGGCTACCTGCATCGCGATGCCCAGCGGCTGATCAACAACGACCGCAACCATTTCGCGGCCTGCATGGTGGCGCTCGGCGACGCCGACGCCATGGTCACCGGCACGACCCGTAACTATTCGACAGCTCTGGAAGACGTGCGGCGCTGCATCGACGCCAAGCCGGGCCATCGTGTCATCGGCGTGTCGCTAGCGCTCTGCCGTGGCCGCAACGTGCTGGTGGCGGATACGGCCGTGCACGACATGCCGACCTCGGAAGAACTCGCCGATATCGCCGAGGAGGCGGCAAGCCTGGCGCGGAAATTCGGCTACGAGCCACGCGTCGCCATGCTCGCCTATTCCACCTTCGGCCATCCCGAGGGCGAGCGCTCGGAACGCCTGCGCGAGGCGGTGAAAATCCTCGACAAGCGCCGGGTCGACTTTCAGTTCGACGGCGAAATGGCGGCCGACGTGGCACTCAATCCCCGGGTGATGGAGCAATATCCGTTCTGCCGGCTGAAGGGGCCTGCCAATGTCCTTGTCATGCCCGCCTTCCACTCCGCGTCGATTTCGACCAAGATGCTGCAGGAACTCGGCGGCTGTACGGTGATCGGTCCGCTGCTCGTCGGCCTCGACAAGCCGGTGCAGATCGTCTCGATCGGCGCCAAGGATTCCGACATCGTCAACATGGCGGCCATCGCAGCTTACAATGCGGGGACTTGACCCTGTCATCGCGGCTCAACGGCGCCGATTTCCGCGCCGTTGACTGCCTGTCGGCTTTCGCAAAAGCCCCAGCCGTTCTGAATAGTCCCAATCCGGGTTTCAGAGCGGCTCGGCATCCAATTCTCCCGATCTCCCGCTCACGGCGATGTGATTCCCTGTGCCGAAGACCTGAACTGCACCAGGCCGGGTTCTGTGCGAAAACGTCGGTCATCGCCGGGCCATGCTCGGCCTGACAGGGCAGGAGAGATTTCGATGACCCGTTTTCTGACGATCAAGACCGGAATGGTTTTCTTGGGCGTGGCTTTTGCCGCGACAAGCCTTGGCACTGCAGTCGCTGCACCGACCAATATCCGGGTGCGCGGCACGATCATCAGCTATGATGACGCGACGCTGACGGTAAGGACGCGCGAAGGCGCGACCGCAAAGATCGCGCTTGAAAACGGCTGGAAGGTCTCGAGCGTCGCCAAGGCCTCGGTTGCCGATATCAAGGTCGGCGATTCCCTCGGCATCGCCTCCGTCCCGAAGGCGGAAGGTGGCGACAACGCATTGGAAGTCGTGATTTTCCCGCCTGCCCTGAAGGGCACCGGCGAGGGCAGCCGCCCATGGGACGCCAAGCCCAACAGTTCCATGACCAATGCGACGGTCGCCAAGTCGGTCACATCCGTCGACGGCAAGACGGTCACCCTGACTTATAAGGGCAAGGAGAAGAAGATCTCCATCCCCCAGGGCGTGCCGGTGGTGACCTTTGCCACGGCAACGAAAGATGACCTGAAGCCCGGCGCGGTGGTTTTCGTCCCGTCGAAGAAGGCGGATGACGGCTCGATTTCCAGCGAACGCGTCGTCGTCAGCACCAAGGGCGTCGTGCCGCCGATGTGAGCCGCCGGCCAAACCGGCGATTGATCTGCGGTGCACGACGACGATTTTCACATTGTCGCGCAGACTTGTATTCGTGTCATCGCTTTGATTTCATTTAGCCGTTCGGTTCAGCGGGCACCTGCCGCTATGCACCGGCATGTCCATTCCCCGAATTCATGGCGTTGCCTGGGCTGCGGCTGCGTGTCATCTCATGGTCAATGCGATCATCTGCCTTACGCAGATGAAATCCCGCACTGACCCGAGGAGCCAGGCCATGTCCGCCACTGTCACCGACACCCGCAGCTGGGATTTTCTGGAGCACAGCTATTGGTACGTGCCGACGCCCTATCTGGCCGCCTATGCGCTTCTCAACGGTGATACGGATACACCGCAGACCGTGCCGCTCGTCGACCAGACGCTCTGGCACATCACCAACGTGGTCGACGGCTACGTGTTCGGCGAGGTTGCCACCGATCTCGGCAAGGGCTGGGTCTATTCGACGCTGGTCGGCTCGATCACGCCTGACGGCTCCGTTTCCTTCAGCTTCACCCAGCAAGGCTCGGACGCCGATATCACCATCGGCCGGGGCGAGATGGTCAGGCAAGGCGGGCAATGGTTCTTCGAAATGCAGATGACCAGCGGCACCGGCTCAAGCAGCGTTTCGCACTGGGCCTATATGGCGGAGGCGGTGCCGGGTGATCGGGCGTCCACCATGTTGCCGGGCTATACCGGCACCGATATCGCTGCCGCTTTCGACGACAACACGACCAATGATGGTGGCGCTTCCAAGCCGCAGCGCATCGTCATGGGCACGGACAGTGCGGACGACATCCACAAGCTGACTTCGGCCGCCGGTGTCCTGATCTATGGCGAAGGCGGCAATGACAGGCTGACCGGCGGCGGCAAGACCGACGGCCTGGTCGGCGGCACCGGCAACGACCAGCTCGCCGGCCGGGGCGCCGCGGACGATCTCTACGGCCAGGATGGCGATGATGTCCTGCGCGGCGGTGCGGGCGCGGATCTCCTATCCGGCGGTTCCGGTCGCGACAGGCTCGTCGGTGGCTCGGGCGACGATTTTCTCACGGGTGGCGCCGGCCGCGATATCCTGATCGGTGGTGCAGGGCGCGACACATTCTTCTTCGACGATATCCACGACAGCGCCGTGCATGGGCCGGATGTCATTACCGATTTCAGCGCGGCCGATCACGATCGCATCGGCTTCAGCCGTATCGACGCCGATACGGCGACCACGACGGACGACGCCTTCCATTTCATCGGCACGGATGCCTTCAGCGGCAAAGCCGGCGAATTGCGCTATGCGATAAACGCGCACGGAGTCACCACCGTCTCTGCCGATCTTGATGGCGATGGTCAGGCCGATTGCGTTGTCAGCGTGAGTGGGCAGCATCACTTCACGCAGTCCGATTTCATGCTGTAGTTTTTTCGAACAGTGGTCCTCGAAGAGCTCCGCGCAAGACTTTGGTCGCATTCTCTGGTGGATACGGAGGGTTGCGATGGGTTTCAGGGTCATCAGCGGCGGTCTTGACAAATCAGGCGGCGGCCGGTCGCTCTCTAAATCGGATGTCCAGGCGGAAGCGGCCCGCCGCATTCGGGAATCGGGATATGAACGCTGGCGAGCCCGCAATCTCGTCACAGGCGAACCGATCCCGAAAGCATTGCAATATCTCAAGATCCAGATCGCCTGGGTCGCCGACACGCTGGCCGGGCTTGATCCAATCCCGACCGATTACGCCGACGACAAATACTGGCCCCGAGAGCGACTGGACTGACTACGGCTGTTCCTTCATGTCCGGTGTCGGTCCGCGCTCGTCATTATCTTCGAGGTCGGTCTTGACGACATAAGGGTCGCGATTTTCCCGCACGGCCTCGGCCAATGCGTCGGATCGGGTCAATTCATCCGGATCGAGTTCGGGCTGCTTTCGGCCCTTCAACGCGCTGTCAGTGATGGGACCGAGCACATTGTCGGCCCCGATGTCGAGGCCTTTGCTGTCTTTCCGCTTGTCTTGCATGGTCTTACCTACGGGTGCGGGCTGACTTTGAACATCGGCGAAGCCGGTTCGACCTTTTTGGTGACGGGGTCGATGCACAGCTGGTTTTCGGCACCCTCGACAGGCTGCGAAAAACTGGTGCGTGGCTCGTCCATGCCGGCTTGTCCGTCAAGCGGGTTGGAGGCAGTCATCTCACGCGGCGGATCGGCGTCCGGCGTGTGATACTCATGGCCCATGGCGTTGTGGCCACCATGCGGATCACTGGGCGAGGCGCCGCTGCGGCGCATGTCGCCGTTCGGGTCGGTGGCAGGATTGCGAATGCCGCCCTTCATCATCGGTGTCCATTCCGCATCCAGCGGCTGGCCGGGAGCGTCCTGTTCGATATTCTCATGCCCGCCGAGCGGATTGGTGGAATGGGCGACATCGCGCCCATCGTCTATGCGGGAATTGTTCATCGCAAACTTCTCCTCTCGCCCGTTGCGTGCAATTGGCGTTGTTCGGAGACGGATTGTCTCTGTTTCAGTCAGTACCAGACGGGCAGGCTGCCGGGCAGAATGGCGCTGGGATCGCCGTCCAGCTCGGATGACGTGAGCAGTCGCTGCCAGAGTGTCGGAGCTGGAGCCTCGATCTCGTCAGATACGGGAACATCATAGACCGGTCCCGTACGAGGCCAGCTTTCACGCGCTCCGAGGGGGTGAGTCGGATGGGATTCGTGGAGCGAATCGTGCACGGCATTCCTCCTTGGTGCTTCCGTTGACTAACGGCCGAACGCGGCGACGGTTCCGCGACCGGCTCCTCCGGTAAAGAAATCAGAGATAAACGACGAAGTCGTCAATTAGATGACGGTGCCGGCGCCGATCTGTGAATCAGGGGAAAAATAAACGGACGTGCCGGGGACAGGAATGGTGATGCGGCGTGGCAGATTGCTATCGCGCCAGGACGTAGAGGCGATCGAGCAACCCCTTCCAGAAAGCCTCGTTCATCTCCCCCTTGCCGAACAGGATGCGATACATGATCGGTGCGATCACGTGATCGATGACATCTTGCACGTCGTAGGATTTTTCACCCCGCGCCCGCGCCCGGTCGAGAATGACCTGCAGATGGTCATAGGTATAGGTGCAATATTGACCGGGTTGCGCCGCGTCGAGCGAATTGGCGAACAGGTCGAGCAACAGCGTCTTGCCGGTCTCGGTGGAAAATTCCTCGGCATATTGCTCGACATAGGCGGTAAGATCGGCCTTCAGGCTGCCCGAATCCGCGGGGTCGGCGACTGGCCTTAGCCGCTCCATGGCGACATCGGCAAAAAGCTCGGAAAGATCGCCCCAGCGGCGGTAGATGGTCGATGGCGTCACGCCGGCGCGTGCGGCGATCATCGGCACGGTCAGTTCCGTGCGCTCGGCCTCGGCCTGCAGTTCCTTCACCGCCTTGTGCACCTCCGCCTGGATTCGGGCGCTCCTGCCGCCCACGCGGATCCTTTCCTTGACTGCCACTTCGGTCTCCTGATGCCGCACGAAAAGTTTCGCGATTTTAACGCAAAATATTTGCATTAAGCTGCGCAATGCACTACATGGGTTAACGCAACGATTTAGCTTTAAGGATGGGATTGCCCCATGTCCAGCGAAAACACACTCAATGTAGGTGATCGGCGCAGGTTTTCACCCTCGGGATCGGTACTCYATGGCGCGATCGCCGCGGTGCTGTTTGCCGCCAGTTCCAGCGCAGCGACGCCAGTTTATCGCCTTTACCAGGAGATCTACGGCCTCACGCCTGTGATGCTGATGATGATCTTTTCGGCCTATGCCTTCATGCTGCTGGCGGCTTTGCTGACGGTCGGTTCGCTGTCGGACTATATCGGCCGCAAGCCGGTGATCTTCTTCGCCCTGGTGATCAATGTGCTCGCCATGCTCGCTTTCATCAGAGCCGGATCGGCTGAGATGCTGATCCTGGCGCGAGGCCTGCAGGGTTTTGCCACGGGTGCGGCGACCACGACGCTCGGTGCGGCCATTCTCGACGTCGACCGCGAGCGCGGGCCGTTGCTCAACAGCACGACGGCCTTTGTCGGCCTCACTGTCGGTGCCGTTCTCTCCGGCGCTCTCGTGGCTTATGCGCCGCTGCCCCTGGAACTGGCATTTGCCGTGTTGCTTGCGGTGACAGCTATTCTGCTGATCCTGCTGCCCTGGCTGCCGGAAACCTCGGCGGGCAAGTCGGGCGCCTTCGCTTCGCTGGCGCCACATGTCAGCGTTCCGGCGCAGGCACGGCGGATGCTGATCAAGATCACACCCGTCAGTGTCGCCGCCTGGGCGCTGGGTGGCTTCTATTTCTCGCTGATGCCGTCGCTGGTGCGGGTCGCCACGGGCATGACGTCGCCGCTGATCGGCGGCCTGGTCGTCGCGGTGCTGACCTCGACCGGCGCGGTCACCGTGTTTGCGCTGCGCAACAGGCCGGGGCTCAGCATCCTGACGATCGGCACATGGTCGGTCATATCCGGCGTCGCCATCACGCTGGCCGGTGTCCACCTTCATCTCGCTTCGGTGATGATGGCCGGCGCGCTGGTGACCGGCGTCGGTTTCGGCGCGAGCTTCTCCGGCGCGCTGCGCACCATATTGCCGCTGGCGCATGCCGATGAACGGGCAGGCCTGCTCTCGGCTTACTATCTCCAGAGCTATCTCGCCTTCAGCCTGCCGGCCATCGCCATCGGTTTGGTCATCCCGCAACTGGGTCTGGCGAACGCGGCCTATATCTATGGCTCCGTGGTCATCGCATTGGCCCTGGTGTCGCTGCTCGCGACCCGTGCGGCGCGTCCCGAATTGTCGAACGCCTAGGTCTGAATAATATGTAAATGACAGGTGGCCGGTTATGCTTTCCGGCCCCTTAACGATCGCAGGCTATCGGCTCTAAAGTTTGCGGGCGTTGTCGATTGCCTGCCGCATATATTCGAGCATCAGTTCACGCTCGAAGCGGCGGAAGCCTTTGAACAGCGCCTGGTCGGCCTCCTGGGCCGCAGCCATCGCCTGTTCTTCGATGGCGCGGCCTTTCTCGGTGAGGAAATTGCGGATCGCCCGCTTGTCTGTCGGGTGCGGTTCCCTGCGGATCAGGCCGTCGCGCTCCATGCGGGCGAGCGTGTTGGCGAGCGTCGCCTGCTCGATTTCCAGCCGGTCGAGGATTTCTCGCTGGGTGAGCCCGTCCTCGCGCCAGAGTTCGATCAGCACTGGAAACTGGCCGGGAGAGAAACCGATATCGGCGGCGCGCGACAGGAGCGAACGCGAAAACCCCTTGGCAAGCAGGCTTGCGAGATAGGTCGCCGAATCCGAAAGATTGTAGGTCATCGCGATAGTAAAGCCGGATAATTTCAACCGCACAACAAAAATCGCATACGATGTAGTCTCTGCCGAAGACTGTATTCTTCTGGGACAGGCCACGCCTGCGCCGGCGAATTCTTAGCAAGTCCGATTTTGCGAAATTGTGACACTGTCCCAGGCTGAAACGAAAAAAGCCGTCCTGGCGAGGGGGCCAGAACGGCTTAAGCGCAAGGGGCGGACAAAGGCCCGGAGAGGGGGGAAGGGCCTTTGTCCGTCAAACCTGGCAAGGCGGGGGACGGGCCAATGTAGCCAGGTTGAAGGTGATCTTCATAATCACCACGACTGTCATTTGCGTGGTCAAATGCGGCAATTCAAGGGAAGCCCCGATTACAAATTGGTAATGTCTGCGACAGCCGAATTGCGATGCGGAGAATCGGCGGCGATGCCGCCGAGATGTGGCCTGCGCGTCACGTCGATCACATCGAGGATCAGCACCTCTGACGGCCTCGCCCTGCCGGGACGCAGGCCAGGTCCGCGCGCAGAATCTGCCCGCCACTGAGCGAAGAGACCGGCTGCCGCGCTTTCAAGGCTCTCGTCCGGATGGGGAATAGTTCAATCACTTAGCAGGGTAAATAACGCCCTTGCGCAGGATGATATTGCCGTAGAGCCTCGGCTCCGAGGTCTGCACGATCGTGTGCGCGGCTCGCACACGGGTGTAAAAATCGGCGGGCGCGAGCGGCACGACCGTGCGTTCCGGCTCCCATTTGCGGCAGATATTGACCATCTCCTGATGCACGGGGTCGAGCAGCGCCATGTCGCCGCGCACCGTGGCGCGAAAAATCCCGTGCTCGACGAAATCGTCGATCGGCATCAGCGACAGGATGGCGTCGAGCAGGCGGATGACGCCATGACCATCGGCGCGCACCAGCCGTCGCGCATGTTCGAGCCCGGGATAATTGCCGTCGACGAGCGCGATCTCGTCGCCATGGCCCATGGCCCTCAATGTGGAAAGTAAATCCGGACCGAGAACGGGATCGATACCTCTGAGCATCAGGCCATATCCTTGAAAAGTACGCTTTGATCGATGTGATAACGTGAGAAGAGCGGCAGGCTGGCGGCGCCGACGGCGCGCGCTGCCGATCCGACCAGCCCCTCCTCGACCACCGGTGGGGCGATGCCCTGCAGGTCGAGCTTGGCAAGTTCGGTCTTGGTGGCCTGGACAATGGCCGCGCGCACCGATGCGGCAAAGCCGCCGTCGATGACCACTGCCTCGAAATCGATCACTGAACAGACTGTGACGATGGCGAAGGCGAGCGCTTCCGCCGTTTCCCTGATCCATCGCGCCTTCGTCGCGCCGAACTCGTCCCATTGTTCCGGCGTCAGCCAGATCGACGATGGGTCCTTGCCGTCGTCGATCAGCATCTTTTCAAGCAGCACCACGGAAGCATGGTCGATGAGCTGGCTGGGCCGGCTTTTATGCACGCCGAACGGCATCGAGCCGAACGCCCCGGCATTGCCCGTCCGCCCCGGATAGAGCGCATGATTGAGCACCACGCCGCCGCCGATGAACGATCCGAGGAAGAAATAGGCGAAATCGGCAAACCGCGGCCCATGACCGAAGGCGAGTTCGGCGGCGCAAGCGGCAGTGGCGTCATTCTGCAGGAAGATCGGCAGGTGCAGCTTGCGCGCCAGCATGTCGGCGATGTCGGCGTCGCGCCAGGCGTCCATGTCCTCCTTCGGCGCGCCCATCGCCTCGACCCAGTTCCACAGTTGGAAGGGCAGCGCCACGCCGAGGCCGGCAATCTTGCGGCGGTCCTCTGTTTTCATCGAAAGCAGTATCGCTTCGACGCTGCGCTGGGCGAAGGCGAGGATCGCCGCCGGCGTCGGGTAGCGATAGGCCTCGTGCAACTGGCTGCGGACGCCGCCGACAAAATCCATCAGCACGAGATCGGCGCTGCGACGGCCGATCTTCAGCCCGAGCGAAAACACGCCGTTCGGATTGAGGCTCATCGGAATCGAGGGCTGGCCGACGCGGCCGCGTTGCGGCGCGCCCCGCGCGAGCATCCCTTCCTTCTCCAGCGAACGCATGATCACCGACACGGTCTGGGCCGAGAGCCCGGTCCTGCGGGCGATCTCCGCCTTCGACAGGCTGCCATGACGGCGCACGAGCGACAGCACCAGCCGCTCGTTATAGGCACGCACACGCGTCTGGTTGGCGCCGCCCATCGGGTCGACGACCACCGTTATCACTTCCTGTTCATCGGTCAGGCCGAAGGTCGCCATGCCCCATTCTCCTCCCGGGCACTGCTACACCAAGTCGCCGGAAGCATGCCATATCCGATTAATAAATCAACTCGATTTATTTATTGACAGCATTTTTGTTTGATGCTTATTTAGGCTCGGCAGATCGCATGGGGCCGGAGGAGCTTTCTCAGAGCCTGCCAATGTGCGACCGCTCGCTGTGGCGGCGGGTTGGCCCGCTGCCTTGTTTTGTTCCTTGGGAGGAAATCATGAAGACATCTTTGATTGCCGCAACCATCGGCGCGCTGGCGCTCGGTGTTGCTTTCGCCGGCAGTGCCAATGCAGCCGGTGTCGCCGCCTGCCTGATCACCAAGACCGATACCAATCCCTTCTTCGTCAAGATGAAGGAAGGCGCGACCGCCAAGGCGAAGGAACTCGGCGTCGACCTCAAGACCTATGCCGGCAAGATCGACGGCGACAATGACAGCCAGGTCGCCGCTATCGAATCCTGCATCGCCGATGGCGCCAAGGGCATCCTGATTACTGCCTCCGACACCAAGGCCATCGTCGGCCCGGTCAAGAAGGCCCGCGACGCCGGCGTTCTGGTGATTGCGCTCGACACGCCGCTCGATCCGGCCGATGCCGCCGACGCCACCTTCGCCACCGACAACCTGCTCGCCGGCAAGCTGATTGGCGAATGGGCCAAGGCGACCATGGGCGACAAGGCGAAGGACGCCAAGGTCGGCTTCCTCGACCTGACCCCGTCGCAGCCGACCGTCGACGTTCTGCGCGACCAGGGCTTCATGATGGGCTTCGGCATCGACGTGAAGGATCCCAACAAGATCGGCGACGAAGACGATGCGCGCATCGTCGGTCATGACGTCACCAACGGCAATGAAGAAGGCGGCCGCAAGGCGATGGAAAACCTTCTGCAGAAGGATTCCGACATCAACGTCATCCACACCATCAACGAACCGGCCGCTGTCGGCGCCTACCAGGCGCTCAAGGCTGTCGGCAAGGAAGGCGATGTGTTGATCGTCTCCGTCGACGGCGGTTGCCCCGGCGTCAAGTCGGTGCAGGAAGGCCAGATCGGCGCCACCTCGCAGCAATATCCGCTGCTGATGGCCTCGCTCGGCATCGAAGCGATCGCCAAATATGCCAAGGATGGCACCAAGCCGCAGCCGACCCCCGGCAAGGCGTTCTTCGACACCGGTGTGTCGCTGGTGACCGACAAGCCGGCCGCCGGCGTGCCGTCGATCAGCGTCAAGGAAGGCCTGGCCAAGTGCTGGGGTTGATCGTCTAAGTCTTTCGGTTCACTATGGTTCCCGGGGAGCATGGCTCTCCGGGAACGGTAAATCTACCGGCCTCGCGGCCGGGCCCTTGGGAGGGAGCGGCAATGGCCAGCATCCAGGAATTCGAGAAGGTTCTCGACAAGAGCGACACCACAGTCGCCGCATTTGAAGACCGCTCGTTCTTACGAAAAATCCAGCATTTCCTGCATTCGACACCATCGGCCGTGCCGCTGATCGTGCTGATTGCCTCGATCATAATCTTTGGCGCCTCCATCGGCGGAAAGTTCTTTTCCGCCTATACGCTCACTCTGGTCCTGCAGCAGATCGCTGTCGTCGGTATTCTCGGCGCCGCACAGACGCTGGTGATCCTGACCGCCGGCATCGACCTGTCGATCGGCGTGGTGATGGTCATCTCCGCAGTGGTCATGGGCAATTGCGCACTGACATATGGGATGCCGAGCGGCATAGCGATCATTGTCGGCCTCATTGTCGGCGCTCTCTGTGGCTTCCTCAACGGCTTTCTCGTCTCCAAGCTCAAGCTGCCGCCTTTCATCGTGACCCTGGGCACCTGGGACATCGTGATGGCGACGAACTTCATTTATTCCGCCAACGAGACACTGCGCGATTCCGATATCGAATCCGTGGCGCCCTTCCTGCAGTTCTTCGGCGAAAGCTTCAAAGTGGGCAAGGCGGTGCTGACGCTTGGCGTCGTCTTCATGGTGCTCCTGGTTTTCGTGCTCTGGTACGCGCTCAACCACACCGCCTGGGGCCGTCACCTCTATGCCGTCGGCGACGATCCGGAGGCGGCAAAACTTTCCGGTATCCGTACCGACCGCGTGCTGCTCGGCACGTATACGCTGGCTGGCCTGATCGCCGCCCTGGCTGCCTGGGTCTCGATTGGCCGCAACGGCTCGATCTCGCCGTCCTCGGCGGTGACGGACTATAACCTGCAGGCGATCACCGCGACGGTGATCGGGGGCATATCGCTGTTCGGCGGCCGCGGGTCGATCCTCGGAACATTGATCGGTGCCATGATCGTCGGTGTTGTCTCCATGGGTCTCAACATGCTCGGTGCCGACCCGCAGTGGAAAGTTTTCCTGACTGGCGTGCTGATCATCGCCGCCGTCGCAGTCGACCAATGGATCAGAAAGGTAGCCGCGTGATGGCCAACGAGGATCCCATTCTCACCGCACGCGGATTGGTCAAGCGCTATGGCCGCGTCACCGCCCTCGACAATGCCGATTTCGACCTCTATCGCGGCGAAATCCTCGCCGTGATCGGCGACAACGGCGCCGGCAAGTCTTCGCTGATCAAGGCGATTTCCGGCGCTGTCCATCCCGACGCCGGCGAAATCCGCCTCGATGGCCAGCCGGTCAGCTTCGCCTCGCCGATGGAGGCGCGCGATGCCGGCATCGAGACGGTGTACCAGAACCTTGCTCTGTCGCCGGCGCTGTCGATTGCCGACAACATGTTCCTCGGTCGAGAGTTGCGCAAACCGGGAGCGCTCGGTTCCGTTTTTCGCATGCTCGACCGGAAGCGGATGGAGAAAGTCGCCCGCGACAAACTGACTGAACTCGGCCTGATGACCATCCAGAACATCAACCAGGCGGTGGAAACGCTCTCGGGTGGCCAGCGTCAGGGTGTGGCGGTGGCACGCGCGGCAGCCTTCGGCTCGAAACTGGTGATCATGGACGAACCGACGGCGGCACTGGGCGTCAAGGAATCGCGCAAGGTGCTCGAGCTCATCCTCGACGTCCGTTCGCGTGGCCTGCCGATCGTCTTGATTTCCCACAACATGCCGCATGTGTTCGAGGTTGCTGACCGCATCCATATTCACCGGCTGGGAAAACGCCTCTGCGTCATCAATCCCAAGGATTTCACCATGTCCGACGCCGTCGCCCTGATGACCGGCGCCAAGGCTCCGCCGCCGGAGACCATGGCGGCCTGAACAGATTCCTCCGAGTGAACCGACTGCCGGCGGGTGGCAACATCCGCCGGCTTTTTCGTCTGTGAACGCACTTTCCGCCTCCCGGGGCCAGCAGATCATGGACGCGTGTGGACCTTTGTCGAGTGCCCAACGGAACCGAACGGCGAAAATCCGATTTCTCTGCATTGCCCCGCTCGCGTCGTGACGATAGGGACATGACGATATCTCGAAAGGACCACCCATGACCTCGCTCACCATCCGCCGCCCCGACGACTGGCATCTGCACCTGCGTGATGGCGATATGCTCAAGGCAGTCCTGCCCTACACGTCCCGGCATTTCGCCCGCGCCATCATCATGCCCAATCTCGTGCCGCCGGTAGTGACGACAGCGGATGCGGCGGCCTATCGCGAGCGGATCATCGCCTGCCTGCTCGAAGGCCACACATTCGAGCCGCTGATGACGCTCTATCTCACCGAAGGCAGCAATCCCGACGACATCGAAGCGGGCGCCAGGTCCGGCCTTATCAAGGCCGTGAAGCTTTACCCTGCCGGCGCCACAACGAATTCGGCCTCCGGCGTCCGCAATTTCGAAAACGCCATGCCGGTGCTGGAGCGGATGGCGAAGGTCGGCCTGCCGCTCTGTGTCCATGGCGAAGTGACGAGTTCCGATGTCGACATTTTTGACCGCGAGGCGGTGTTCATCGACACAGTGCTCGACCCGATCCGCAAGCGCCTGCCGGAACTCCGCGTGACCATGGAACATGTCACCACGTCTGATGGTGTTGACTACATCAGGGAGTCTTCGAAAAACCTTGCGGGAACGATCACCACGCATCATCTGATCATCAACCGCAATGCCATCCTCGCCGGCGGCATCCGTCCGCATTACTATTGTCTTCCGGTCGCCAAGCGTGAAAGCCATCGCCTGGCGCTCAGGCAGGCGGCGACATCGGGCGACAAGAGGTTTTTCCTCGGCACGGACTCCGCGCCGCATGTCGATCCGCTCAAGGAATGTGCCTGCGGCTGCGCCGGCTGTTTCACGGCTCTCAACACGCTCTCCTGCCTTGCTCATGTGTTCGAGCAGGACGACGCGCTCGACAGGCTGGAAGCCTTCGTGTCGCTGAACGGACCCGCCTGGTATGGCCTGCCGGTGAACGAGGAGCGCATCACGCTCACGAAAAAGAAAGAAGCCGTGGCCTATCCCCCGAAGATCGAGACTGCGGCCGGGCCGGTGACGGTGTTCGATCCGATGTTCGAGCTGTTCTGGGACGTCGAATAGCGGCGGCGCTCAAGCGCTCTCGATATCGGTGAGCAGGAAATCGTTGCCTTTGAAAAGCAGCGGCAGCTTGTGATGCTTTGCGCAGGCATAGGCGAAACAATCGGCGAAATTCAGCGCTGCCGGATGTCTTCCTTTGCCGTAGCGGCGAAACGCTTCGAGCGAAATCGTAGTCGTCTCCGGTTCGACTGGAACCACGACAATGCCCATCAGCGATAGAAATTTCATCACTATTTCTTCTGCTGTCTCATCTGTGACTCCGACAAGACGTGGCAAATTGACTGCGGTTTCCCATATCGCCAAGGGGGAGGTAACGCGCACTTCGGCAGATTGCAGCCGCGTGAACAAGTCTTCTGCTTCCCTCTCGGCCGCGATCATGGCGCACAGCGCGGAAGCATCGATGAACATGGATCAATCGCGCTCGTACAGGCTGTCGATATACGCCTTGTCGACAGGCTGAATCTTCTCCGGATCGCCCATAGCCTTGACCTTGCGCGCGAAAGCCATGCCAATCTCCACCAGAGACGGCGAGGCGCCTTCACGCTCCAGTTCGTGGCGAAGCGCTTGCCGGATAACTTCGGTCTTTGTGGTCTTCCGCAATTCCGCCAGCTGCCCGGCGATCAGCGCAACTTCCGGATCTTTCACATAGAGAGCCATGGTATATCCTCGTGCCTGCAAGTGGATATACCTTGTTTCTGCCGTGGTTGCCACTTATTTACGCTTAGGACTTAATAATCTCGATCGCCAGCGCGTGCAGCCCTTCGTCGAATGCGAAGGCGAGCGTTGCGTTGACGGCGCGGTGCGCAGCGACCCGGTTCAGTCCGACAAGCGTGTCGGCCGTGATGCGGATGCGGAAATGGGTTTGTCCGGTGGCGGCAGCCTCCGGGTTATGGCCGGCATGCAGCCGGCTTTCGTTGACGACTTCGAGGAAGGAAGGCTCGAAGCCGTCGGTGAGTGCGGAATGGATCTTGTCCTGGAGGGTCATCGGTGTTCACTGCCAAAACCCCCACAAAGACAAGAACATTCCGATTTGTCAATTCTTGATGAGAATGCTGGCGGATCGCATAATGGAAGGCATGAAACTCGATTCAAAATATTTCGATTCCATCCGTACGAAGAAGCGGAAAGGGGCGCGCGTCGAAGAGCCGCCGTCCAAGCCGCTCTGTCAGTGGGATGGCTGTGAAAAGCCTGGTGTCCATCGCGCTCCCGTCGGCCGCAATGCCGAGGGGCAGTACCTGCTGTTCTGCTTCGAGCACGTGAAGGAATACAATAAGGGCTACAATTATTTCTCCGGCCTGTCGGACACGGACGTCGCCCGCTACCAGAAGGAAGCGGTCACCGGAGATCGTCCGACCTGGAGCATGGGCGTCAACAAGAACGCCAAGTGGTCGCCGACGATGAATCAGGCGCGCGCCAGTGCCGCCAAGATGCGCGATCCCTTCGGCTTCGCCAGTTGGCGCCTCAATGGCGGCCGCTACGAAGGCACCCGGGAACGCAAGCTCAAATCGCTGGAAACCAAGGCTTTCGACACGCTCGGACTGGCCGCCAATGCCACCGCCAACGATATCAAGTCGCGCTACAAGGAACTGGTGAAAAAACACCACCCTGACGCAAATGGGGGCGATCGCGGCTCGGAAGAGCGCTTCCGCGAAGTCATCCAGGCCTATCAACTGCTGAAACAGGCTGGCTTTCTCTGAAAATGGACGTGTGAAGGCGCTGTTCGCCTTGAACATCGCCGGATGTGGCGATAGGACAGTGCGGCTAATGATACGGGCGACTCCCAATCGCCCGTGCTGGAGATATGATGAGCAAGATAGACGTTGATATTGTGAAGCTTCCCGACACCAGCATTTCCGTCCGAGAGGCCTTCGGCATCGATTCCGACATTCGCGTTCCCGCCTATTCCGAAGCCGATGCGCATGTGCCCGACCTCGATCCAGATTACCTCTTCGATCGTGACACCACGCTCGCCATTCTTGCAGGCTTCGCTCACAATCGACGCGTCATGGTCTCCGGCTATCACGGCACTGGCAAATCGACACATATCGAACAGGTCGCTGCCCGCCTCAACTGGCCCTGCGTCCGCGTCAATCTCGACAGCCATGTCAGCCGTATCGATCTTGTCGGCAAGGACGCGATCGTGCTGAAAGACGGCAAGCAGATCACCGAATTCAAGGACGGCATCCTGCCCTGGGCCTATCAGCACAATGTCGCGCTGGTCTTCGACGAATATGATGCCGGGCGGCCGGACGTGATGTTCGTCATTCAGCGCGTGCTGGAATCCTCTGGCCGCCTGACGCTGCTCGACCAGAGCCGCGTCATCCGCCCGCATCCCGCTTTCCGCATCTTCGCCACGGCCAACACTGTCGGCCTGGGCGACACGACCGGCCTCTATCACGGCACGCAGCAGATCAACCAGGCGCAGATGGACCGCTGGTCGATCGTCACGACGCTGAACTATCTGCCGTTCGAGCACGAAGTCGGCATCGTCTCGGCCAAGGTCAAGGCGATTTCCGAGCGCGACAAGGGCCGTGACACGATCGCCAAGATGGTGCGTGTTGCCGAACTGACCCGCGCCGCCTTCATCAACGGCGATCTCTCGACTGTCATGAGCCCGCGCACGGTGATCACCTGGGCCGAAAACGCCTCGATCTTCGGCGATATCGCCTTCGCCTTCCGCGTCACTTTCCTTAACAAGTGCGACGATCTGGAGCGGACGCTGGTGGCTGAACAGTATCAGCGCGTCTTCGGCGTCGAGCTTAAGGAAAGCGCCGCCAATCTGGTGCTCGGCGTCTAAGACCCCGGAGGCAGGCCATGGCAGGACCAGGCGACAATTCCAGACCTAAGCCGGGGGCGCCCGTCGACCTCGAGCCGTTCCGCCGCGCCGTCACGGGCTGTATCCGCTCGATGGCCGAAAGTCCGGAGGTCGAAGTCAGCTTCGCCAATGATCGTCCCGGCGTCGCGGGCGACCGCTTCCGGCTGCCGGAACTTTCCAAGAAGCCGACGGCGACCGAACTGGCAATTGTCCGAGGCATCGGCGACTCCATGGCGCTGCGGAAAGCCTGCCACGACGAGCGGCTGCATACGCAGTTTGCCCCTCAGGGCCAGGATGCGCGCGCCATCTATGACGCGGTCGAGCAGGCTCGCGTCGAGGCGCTGGGCGCAAGCCGCATGGCGGGCGTGGCCAGCAACCTCAACTCGATGCTGGCGGACAAATATTCCAAGTCGAATTTCCGCGCCGTGTCGCAGCGCCAGGAAGCGCCGATCGAGGAGGCGATGTCGCTCCTCGTGCGCGAGGCTCTGACTGGCGAACGGCCGCCAGAAAGCGCCGGCCAGGTGCTCGATCTCTGGCGGCAGTTTTTCACCGACACCGCCAGCAGGGAAGTCGGTGGCCTGAAGGATGTCATGGCCGACCAGGAGGCATTCGCAAGGCTGGTCCGCAGCATGCTCGCTTCCATGCATCTCGCTGAGGATATCAGCGACGAAGGCGRTGATTCCGAAGACAGTGAAGGCACTTCGGAAGAAGAGCAGCCCCGCAGCCAGGAAGAAAACGAAGACGCCTCCGACGAAGACGAGGGCACCGAGGAAGCCCCGGCCGAGGAAAACGAGGCCGCCGACGAGCAGATGGAAGACGGCGAGACCGACGGCGCCGAAATTTCGGAAGACGACCTCGTCGATGATGGCGACGAGGATTCCGAGACGCCCGGCGAGGTCAAGCGGCCGAACAACCCGCTCTCCGACATCAATGAGAAAGTCGACTACCACGTCTACACCCAGGAGTTCGACGAGGAAATTTCCGCCGACGAACTCTGCGATGAAGCCGAACTCGACCGGCTGCGCGCTTTTCTCGACAAGCAGCTCGCCCATCTGCAGGGTGCGGTTGGCCGCCTCGCCAACAAGCTGCAGCGGCGGCTGATGGCGCAGCAGAACCGCTCCTGGGATTTCGACCTCGAAGAGGGCTATCTCGACACCGCCCGTCTCGTGCGCCTGGTGATCGACCCGATGCAGCCGCTTTCCTTCAAGATGGAGCGCGACACGAAATTCCGCGACACCGTCGTGTCGCTGGTCATCGACAATTCCGGCTCGATGCGCGGCCGGCCGATCACGGTCGCCGCCACCTGCGCCGACATTCTTGCCCGCACGCTGGAGCGCTGCGGTGTCAAGGTCGAGATCCTCGGCTTCACCACCAAGGCCTGGAAGGGCGGTCAGTCGCGCGAAAAATGGCTGGCGGGCGGCAAACCGCCGGCACCCGGCCGGCTCAACGACCTGCGTCATATCGTCTACAAATCGGCCGATGCGCCCTGGCGGCGTGCCAAGCGCAATCTCGGCCTGATGATGCGCGAGGGCCTGCTCAAGGAAAATATCGACGGCGAAGCGCTGATCTGGGCGCACAACCGCCTGCTCGGCCGCTCGGAGCAGCGCCGCATCCTGATGATGATCTCGGACGGCGCGCCGGTCGACGATTCGACGCTGTCGGTCAATCCGGGCAATTATCTGGAACGACACCTGCGCGCGGTGATCGAAGAGATCGAGACCAAGTCGCCGGTCGAACTGCTGGCGATCGGCATCGGCCACGACGTGACGCGCTATTATCGCAAGGCCGTGACGATCATCGATGCCGACGAACTTGCCGGCGCGATGACGGAACAACTGGCGGCTTTGTTTGCCGAGGAACCGGAAGCAGGCGAAAGCCGCGGCCGCAGTCGCAAGCGCGCGTAATTTTGCCGATGAGACGCCGCCTGCGGCGACGGGCGGGCTTTCACAATCCCTGCGGTTGATCTAATTCCGAACCTGACAGGACGTACCGTTGCGGCCGTCGACATGTTGGGGCAATCCATGCGGAAATTGTTGGGAGGTATCGCCGATGCTTTTGCCGACCGCAATTTTCGCATCTATTCGATCGGCTCGATCATATCCTGGATCACCTATTTCATCCAGGCGATCGCCTTCTCCTGGACGACCTGGGAAGTCACCCATTCGACGACATGGCTGGCCGTCGTCTCCCTGCTCACGGTCACCGCCACCGTCATATTCATCCCCATCGGCGGCGTTCTCGCCGATCGCCATGACCGTTTCCGCATGGTGATGACGGCTTATGCCTTCGACGCCATGAAGACATCCGTGCTGTCCATTCTCGCCTTCACCGGCCATCTCGGCCTTGTCGCCATCTGCATCAGCGCTTTTCTTCACGGCCTGATCCACAGCTTCAGCATTCCGGCTTCCTATGGAATGATGCCCCGCTTCGTCTCGCGCCACAGGCTGGCGGCGGCAATCGGCGTCAATTCGGCCTATACGCAATTTGCGATTTTCGCCGGCCCGGCCGTGGCCGGCTGGATCCTGGTGCATTGGGGCGTCGCTGCCGCATTCGCCACCAACGTTATCGGCTACGGTATTTATTTCACCACGGCTGCGCTTTTGCGCACGCCGTCGGATTACAGGCAGTCCAAGGCGCCGCCGAAATCCATTCGCCAGGATATTTTTCAAGGCGCACGCTATATTTTTGCCCATAGAGGCCTTTCCGCCCTGATGCTGCTCGTGCTGACCGGCGACGCGATATCCATGGCGGTCTACCAGCTGATGCCGGCCTTTTCCGACCTCATCCTGAAAAAGGGCGTTGCGGGCGTCTCGATCCTCTATGGTGCAGCCGGACTGGGCGCGACATTCGCGGCCCTCTGGCTGGCGCAGGGCGGGGCAGGGCGCGCCACGCCGCAACGGGTTCTTTGGGCTTTCCTCGGGGTTGCGACTTCAATTTGCCTTCTTGCAGGTTCAGTCGGCTTGGCGATTGCGGTGATTGCCATGCTGCTGTTCGGATTTTTCGGCGAAACGCGCCGGACCGCGACAGTGTCGATCCTGCAGTCGTCGATCGATGACGCCCAGAGGGGACGGGTCATGTCCACGCAGTTTCTTTTCACCCAGATCGCGGGTGGCCTTGGCACGGTTGCCGTCGGAATTGTCGCCCAAGGCGCGGGCTTGCGAATTCCGATGGCGGTCGCTGCGCTGACGCTGGTGGTGGTCTGGCTTGGCGTCATGCGGCGGCGCAAACAGATTTCAGACGCTTTCGCTGCCACCGGCGGGTCAGTCGCATAGATAATGAGAGGGACGTTTTCCTTGGCATCGAGAAAAATCTGGTCGCTGGTCGCCTTCCTGCCTTTCCTGGCCTTCGGCATCGCCTTTCCCGTCGCCTTCGGCGGCCAGCCGGTTAAGGTCGATGGACAGCCGATCCCGGTGATCGCCATGCGGATTCCCGAATTCAAGCGCGGCGAGGGGCCTGTCTTCGGCAAGCTCGAATATGTCAGCGGTCTCGTGCTCGCCACCAAGAATGGCGAAATGGGCGCGGTCTCCACCATCCGGCTGCTCGATGGTGGCACGAAATTCATTTCGGTCATGGATACCGGCCATTGGGCGACCGGCACGATCGAGCGCGACAAGGACGGCAAGCTGACAGGGCTCAGTGACTATCGCATCACCATGCTGAAGGATCCGACCGGCCGCGGCGAGCACGACAAGGACAATCTCGACTCCGAGAGCCTGGCGATGGACAAGAACCATCTCTATGTTGGCTTCGAGGGCTATAGCCGTATCAACACCTATCCCTATCCCGGCTTCGAGCAGTCGATGCCGACCGATGTCCAATTGCCGATCCTGCCGCCCGGCGTGCGGTTGAAGCACAATGGCGGCATGGAGTGCATCTTGAAAACCCCGGACAAGGGGCCGCTCAAAGGCGCGCTGATGTTCGTCGCCGAGAGGAGCTATAACAAGCAGGGCAATTTCATCGCCGGCGTCCAATCCGGACCGATGAAGGGCAGCTTCTATGTCGAGCGCAAGCCGCCGTTTGACGTCACCGACGGCGTCTTCCTCGAAGACGGCAGCTTCCTGCTGCTGGAACGCAGCTTTGGCCTGATGCACGGCTTTGGCATGCGTATCCGCAAATTCTCCGAGAACGACATCAAGCCGGGCGCGACGATCAAGGGTGAGACGCTGCTACAGGCCAATTTCTCCTACCAGATCGACAATATGGAAGGCATCGACGCCTATAAGGCGGCGGATGGCTCGACACATCTCATCCTCGTCTCCGACGACAATCATTCGCTGCTCGAACGGAACCTGATGCTGGAATTCAAGCTGCTGCCGTAAAATTTGATTCCGCGCTGCGGCAAAAATCGGTTAAGTTCAGCCAAGACACGCAGATACAGGCGAATTCGTCGCATTTGCTATGATTCAGTAACATTGCGTTGATACACTGTCGTCTCCTGCGCTGGGGCGGCGCATTGTGAACAATTCGGGGCGATCTTCATGAACCAATACGATCTCATCGTCATCGGCAGCGGTCCGGCAGGGCGGCGCGGCGCCATTCAGGCTGCGAAACTCGGCAAGAAAGTGCTCGTCATCGAAAAGGGCAAGCGCGTCGGTGGCGTTTCGGTTCATACCGGCACCATTCCGTCCAAGACGCTCCGCGAGACCGCGCTCAATCTGACGGGCTGGCGTGAACGTGGCTTCTACGGCCGTGCCTACCGCGTCAAGCAAGAGATCAGCGCCGACGACCTGCGTCGCCGGTTGCTGATCACGCTTGACCATGAAGTCGAGGTGCTCGAGCATCAGTTCAGCCGCAACCGCGTTCACCATCTCCGCGGATTGGCGCATTTCATCGACAAGAACACGGTCGAGGTCGAAAAGGAAGACGGCGAGGTCATGCGGGTCATGGGCACGTCGATCCTGCTTGCGATCGGCACCAAGCCTTTCCGGCCCACGAATATCCCGTTCGACGGCGAGAAGATCATCGACAGCGACGAACTCCTGGAAATTCAGGATATCCCGCGTTCCATGGTGGTGATCGGCGCCGGCGTCATCGGCATCGAATATGCCACCATCTACAGCGCGCTCGACACGGCGGTGACGGTGATCGAGCCGCGTGCCACGATGCTCGACTTCATCGACCGCGAAATCCTCGACGACTTCACCTATCAGCTTCGCGACCGCAACATGAAGCTCCTGTTCGGCCAGGGCGCCGAGCATGTCGAGCGCGAGCCGAATGGCAAGTGCAAGGTCACGTTGACCAATGGCCGCTCGATCACCGCCGACATGGTGCTCTATTGCGCCGGCCGCAGCGGTGCGACGGCCTCGCTGAAGCTGGAAAATGTCGGCCTGACGCCTGATTCACGCGGTCGCCTGAAGGTCAATCCGGAAACATTCCAGACGGATGTGCCGAACATCTATGCGGCGGGCGACATCGTCGGTTTCCCGAGTCTGGCATCGACCAGCATGGAGCAGGGACGTATTGCCGCTCGCCATGCCGTCGGCGCTCCCACCTCCGAGCCGCCGCAATTCTTCCCATACGGCATCTATGCCGTACCGGAAATCTCCACCTGCGGTCTTACCGAGGAAGAGGTCAAGGATCGGCATATTCCCTATGAATGCGGTATCGCCCGCTTCCGCGAGACCTCGCGTGGCCATATCATGGGCCTCGACTCGGGCATGTTGAAGATGATCTTCTCGCTCAAGACCCGCCGCCTGCTCGGCGTCCACATCGTCGGCGAGGGCGCCACCGAACTGATCCATATCGGCCAGGCGGTGCTCAACCTCAAGGGCACGGTGGATTATTTTGTCGAGAACACCTTCAACTACCCGACGCTTGCCGAAGCCTACAAGATCGCCGGCCTCGACGCTTGGAACCGCATGGGCGAGGCCCATGGCAATGAGGACGAGGAAGAGCACGATCATCTGCACGCTCAGGCGGCGCAGTAACGACACGGCATAAAATCTTGCGTCGAAAAGCAGCGGCACTGCGATGCGCCGCTGCTTTTCTATCTTAAAGACGGCTTCTTATCATGCGCGGGCTTTGGTCGGCGTTGTGAATATGATGAAAGCGAACAGGATCATCGCGGCGAACACGATGACCGAGCCGATGCCGGTCATTGGCTCACCCCAGGACACATAGCCGAGCATCTTCCCGGCTAGACCCGGCGCCATGATCAACAGTCCGATCACTGCGAGTGCGAGATGAATGCGCGCCAGCACGCCCGCGCGCTCCGGATGGATGTTGTAGAACAGGCCAGCCAGGAACATCGTCACCCAGCCAAGCAGGTTGATATGCGCATGCACCGGTGCCAGCGTGAAGTCTTCGTGCCCCCCCATCCAAAGGCCGAGAGACATCCCGACTATGGCGAAAAGCACGGCGAAGCATAAGAAAGCCTTAGAAACCATATTCCCCCTCCAAGTTGCCATAAGCAAACGGAATATAGTTTTGCTTCGTTGTGCGAACATGACGTGAATGACAGATGTTTACATGTGCATGTTTACTCTGTGACGTTTTCTAGCCCGGAAAACCAGCCATCCGTCAGCCGGAACGTGTCTCGAAAGAGCGTGGCTACCATTAGGAAGTGACAAAAAGCCGAAACGCGCATATTGTCGCTGCCGGGGGAAAATCGCTTGGGTAATGAATAAAGCGTCGTGATGCCGCGTCTTGTCGCCAGCGGTCCAGTTTCCGCTGTCCAGGGGCTGACTTAGCGTTCACATCATTATTGGGGGATCCCATGAATTTTACCGATGCAGTCAAATCTGTTCTGACCGCCAACTACGCCAATTTCCAGGGCCGCGCCGGGCGCAGCGAGTTCTGGTGGTACTTCCTGTTCGTCGTCATCGCGTCCATCGTGTTGAACCTGGTGGATAGTCTGATATTCAGGCATATTATTGGTACGCCGATCCTCGGACCGCTTTTCTCCTTGGCGACGATCATTCCGGGCATCGCAGTCAGCGTCCGTCGTCTGCACGACAAGGACAAATCCGGCTGGTTCATCCTGCTGGCATTCATCCCAATCATCGGTGCGATCATCCTGCTCGTCTGGTATGCGACTGAAGGCACTCCGGGCGCGAACCGCTTCGGCCCGCCGGCCGCCCGAAGCTTCCAGGCAGCGTAATGCGCAAATCGGCGCCGGGCTTTCCGGCGCCTTTTTCTACCTGTCGCAGTCCTGCTCATGCGGTGCCGGCCGAGGCTGCTGGGTGAGAATGGCAATGACATCGATGAAAATGYGCAAA
The DNA here is from genome assembly GCF_056403555.1 of Rhizobium sp. P2_G2. Lineage (NCBI taxonomy): Bacteria > Pseudomonadati > Pseudomonadota > Alphaproteobacteria > Hyphomicrobiales > Rhizobiaceae > Rhizobium > Rhizobium sp. P2_G2. Next base: position 53,425 of record NZ_JBFUFF010000002.1, on the reverse strand, counting down.
ATGGCGTCGAACATGGCCTGTCTCCTTTCCTGTCAGCAGATTGGACACCCTTTGCGCATCGCGCTCAAACGAGTATAACGTCACCTTCACATGACTTGAGGTTATGGATAAAGCGTCGTGATGCCGAGTCTTGTGTCAGCGGTCCAGTTTCCGCTGTCCAGGGGCTGACTTAGCGTTCACATCATTGTTGGGGGATTCCGTGGACTTTACCGATGYAGTCAAATCTGTTCTGACGACGAACTATGCCAATTTCCAGGGCCGCGCCGGTCGCGGTGAATTCTGGCGGTATATGCTGTTTGTCGTCATTGCCTACGTTGTCTTGTCTCTGATCGACAAGCTGATTTTCGTCCACATCATCGGTGTACCGATTCTTGCGCCGCTTTTTGTGCTGGCGGTTCTTATTCCGAACATTGCCGTCCAGGTCCGCCGCTTGCATGATAATGACAAATCCGGCTGGTTCATTTTCATCAGCCTCATTCCGTTGATTGGTACAATCATCTTGCTCGCATGGTTTGTGGGCGAGGGCACCCCGGGTGCTAACCGCTTCGGCCCGCCTGCCGCCTGAGATCTCCGGGCAGAGCAATTGAAATCGGCGCCGGGTTTCCCGGCGCCCATTTCATATCCGTTTCTCACAGTCGCGCTCATGCAGTGCCGGCCGTGGCTGCAGCGTGAGAATGGCAATGACGTCGATATAAATGCGCAAAATGGCATCGAACATGGCCTGTCTCCTTTCTGATGCTGTGATTAGACACCCTTTGCGCGTCGCGCTCAAACGAGTATAACGGCAGCTTCACATGACTTGAGGTTATGGATGAAGCGCGGACGATTGCCCCTGACGGCGCTGAGAAGTTTTGAATCCGCCGGCCGGCTGAAGAGTTTTACTGCTGCGGCCGAGGAGCTGTTCGTGTCGCAGGCCGCGGTCAGCCGGCAGATCAGGGATCTCGAAACCCTGCTTGGCCAGCCGCTGTTCGAGCGCATCCATCGCGGTGTCGTGCTCACTGATCATGGCGAAAAGCTGCTGGCGGTGCTGACGTCGTCCTTTGATGCCATCGACGGGGCATTGACAGATGTCACGGATGCCGCCGGGATGGAGCGCGTCGCGATCAGTAGCGAACCGAGCTTCGCCGCACTCTGGCTGGTGCCGCATCTGCAGGCCTTCCGCATTCTCCACCCGGATGTCGAAGTGGTCATCGACTCGGACCCTCGCCCGATCGAATTCCGCGCCAGCCAAGCGGAGATCGCCATCCGCTTCAGCGACAGGCAAACATCATGGCCCCGCACGGAAGCGGTCCCGCTGATCGAGACGAAGATGATCCCGATTGCCGCGTCGGACGCGACAGGCGGCGGAGGATCGATCCGGAAGCCCGCGGATTTGCATGGCCAGACCCTGCTGCACGACGAAAACCGCGACATCTGGGGCCGCTGGTTTCGCAGCGCCGGTCTTGAGCCCCCGGAGAACGAGCGAGGCCCTGTCTTCGCCGATGGCGCACTGGTGTTGCAAGCCGTGCTGCGTGGTCACGGCGTTGGCCTGATCGACCAGATCTTCGCGGAAGAGGAGACCACGGCCGGTCGGATCGTGAAACTGTTCGACGTCGATTTCCCCTGCGGCGCCTATTTCGTCGTCGCCCGCGATTTTGCCCGCCTCTCGCCGGGTGCCAAAACCTTTGTCGACTGGATCAGGGGCGAGTTCGCTCGCTGATCGCTGATCGCTGATCAGTCGAGCGTCAGCAATTTGTCCGGCGCCAGCCAGAACGGCATCAGGCAGAGCGGGATGTTCGAGGTCGGCAGGATGGTCTCCTTGAGATGCACGCCGATCTCGTCGCGCATGAAGGCGCGACGAGCTTCGATGCGGGCATGCACGTCCGGATAAAGCCGTTCGAGCTCGATCTGCAGCGCCTCGTCGGCGATGATCACCGAATCCTCGTTGTTGAGCGCCCAATTGTCCGGCATCGGCACGGGGATCACGTCGACCTGGATCGCCATGCCCGAGCGGATCGTCTCGCGCGAGCCCGGACGCATCGGCGTGTGGCTCCACTCGTCATGGCCGATCAGATGGCCGGGATTGAGTGCCGAATCCAACCCACCCCGCCGTAGCGCTGCGACCGTCGCGTCGAAGATCGTCCCGCCCGATACGCCGATATCGACGGTTTCGTACCATTGTACCAAGCCGGCGAAATAAGCCTTGGCCGTCTCCAGGAAGGCATCGTCGTGGTGGGTGAACAGGCCGGCGCGCGAGGAGAGTCCACCCCAGTAACCGACCGCGGTGGTGACGCCGTCGCCGCGCCGGATCGCGCGGCCGTTCGGGCTCCTGAGGCCGACCACCGGCGATCCCGGCGAAGCGGAGGCGAGCATCACATGGCAGGAGAGTTCTTCGCCGGCATAACCCATGCGGCTCGCGGCGAGAAATTCATCATCGCCCTCGCGGATGCCGCCGACGATCCGCCGGACGGCGGCCGAGGCTCGCGCCGCACCCCATTCGATGGCCGCCAACTGGTGGACATCGACCACCGAGCGCAGGCCGTCCTGCGGGTCCATCAGCACCGGCGTGGCGTCGGTGAGCGCCGCCGGGTCGCCGGCAATCATTCTGAGCGTATCGACGATGAAGGCCGGCGCCTGGAAGGTCGGCAGCACGCCGGTCCATTCCTCCCGGCCAAGATATTTCCAGCCAGCCAGCGCGATCGTCTGGCTCTCGGCCATGCCGATCTCCGTCAGCACATCGAACAGATTGGGCTTTTCGGCGCGAGTCTGGCCCATCAGGCTCAGCGTCTGGCAGAGCACCACTTCGATGCCCGGCAGGCCGGCGAGCACGGCATAGCTCTTGCTCTCATTGCCGACCACCAGCACCCGGCGGCGATCCTTGCCAAGCAGCAGCAGTGCCTCTTCGAAGCGCGGCTCGAAACCGGTCAGGAAGGCCATATTGGCGAGATGCTCCCGGTCGGAATAGACGACGAGCCAGTCGGCCCCGGCGCGCCGATAGGCTTCGTCGGCGCGGCTCTCATAGATCGCGGCAGGAATGACGGGCCGCGCATGCGGCACGCCGAAATCGGGAATGGTGACGGAGCGGAGCGTGATCGGCATGGCTTTTCCTCAAAGTCTGTGGGGCGAGCATAGCCGAGGAATTCGACCCCGGTCCACCCCACTCATGCCGTGGGAATGGTGCCGCCGTCGATCACATATTCGCTACCATGGATCGCCGCGGCGCGCGGTGAGGCGAGAAACAGGATCAGTTCCGCCACCTCACGCGGAAATGCCGGACGGCCAAGCGGGATGCCGCCGAGCGACTGCATCAGCATTTGCCGCGCCCCCTCGAAATCGAGGCCATTCTTGTCGGCCAATTCGTTGACCAGGCCGATGGCGGCCTCGGTCTGCACCCAGCCGGGCGAGACGCGCACCACACGGATGCCCTTCGGCCCGACTTCCTTGGAAAGGCTCTTGCTATAGGTCGAAAGGCCGGCCTTGGCGGCGGCATAGGCAGTGGTTGCCTCCGGCAGCGGCAACTGCCGTTGGATCGAGGTCGTGTGAATAATGACGCCGGAACCCTGCGCGATCATCGACGGCAGCAGCGCCCGATCGATCCGGACGGCCGAGAACAGGTTCGTATCCAGTGCTCGATGCCATTCCTTGTCGTCGAGGACAGCATAGCCGCCCGCCGGCGCGCTTGATCCGCCGACGACATGCACGATGACGTCGATGCCGCCGAGGCGGTCGACCACCGCCTTGCTGACGGTTTCACAGCCCTCCGCCGTCGAGACATCCGCCTCGACATAGAGCACACCATTGCCGGCGTCATCAGGCACGTTGCGCGCTGTGGTCAGCACGCTCGCGCCAGCTTCGGCAAAAGCCTGCACCACGGCCTGTCCAATACCCTTGGTGCCGCCGGTAACCAGCACGCGCTTGCCGTAGAATTCGCCTGCCTCGTTCATGATGCCACCTCGAGCCCGGCAATCATCCCGTCCTTCAGGGTGAATTTGTAGGTGAGTTCGACCGGGCTGCCCGGAAAGGTTCCGGCAACCCTGGCTCTAACCAAATTGCTGCCGTCCTCCTGCCAATGGCGAAGCGGTTCCGTGGTGAAGTGGTATTTGTCGCGCACTTTTTGCTTCCAGGCACGGATCGCATCGCGACCGACAATGTCTTCGCCCTCGTCGCGGACCTTGGCGTCGGGCGCGAAGCAGGCGACCAGCCGGTCTATGTCGTGGGTGTTCTGGGCTGCGAAATAGACGTCCAGCGTCTCCGGAAGTGTCATGTTCAATCCTCGTGTTGGCACCTCCGGAATCTGGTGTTAAGCTGAAAAAATGGCAAGAACTGACAAAAAAGTAAGGTACTCACCAACTGGTAAGCTTGGTGATGTGACTCCGGATATGGCGGCGAGCGGCGTCGAAAAAGCGCTCAGGATGCTGGAGGGCCGCTGGAAGATGATCATCATTTTCCAGATGTTTCACTCCGGCATATTGCGCTTTTCCGAACTCGAACGCGCCATCCCCGGCATCTCGCAGAAAATGCTGATCCAGCAATTGCGCGACCTGGAACGCGACGGCATCGTCTTCCGTACCGTCTATCCGGAAGTGCCGCCCAAGGTGGAATACGGGCTGACCGAATGGGGCCAGGCGCTTTGCCCGGCGCTCGACATGCTGCTCGAATGGGCCGCCTTGCGCTTCGGCACGTTGAAAGCTGCCGATCAGGGCTGAGAGCGGCTTTGCAGGGGCGTCCGTTCTTGGTAAGCGCTGGAGAATTGCTAAAGGAGCCACCCCCATGTTTTCCAATGCCTTCAACGATAAACCCGTCATGGCCGAACTGATGGCGAAGATGCTGTGGGAGATCAAGGCGGTGCATTTCCGCGCTGATCAGCCCTACAAGCTGTCGTCGGGCATGATGAGCCCGGTCTATATCGATTGCCGCAAGCTTGTCTCCTATCCGCGCATCCGCTCGGCGGTGATGGATTTTGCCGCCGCCACCATCCTGTCGGAAGCCGGTTTCGAAAAATTCGATTGCGTCGCCGGCGGCGAGACGGCCGGCATTCCCTTTGCCGCCTTTCTGTCCGAACGCTTGTCGCTGCCGATGATCTATGTCCGCAAGCAGCCCAAGGGCCATGGCCGCAACGCCCAGATCGAAGGCGAGATGAAGGAGGGCGCGCGCGTCCTGGTGATCGAGGACCTGACGACGGCCGGCGGCTCGATGTTCAAGTTCATCGATGCGATCCGCGCCGCTGGCGGCGTCGTCGATCACGGCATAGCATTGTTCTACTATTCCATCTTTCCGGAAGCCAAGGTTCGCTTCGACAATGGCAAGGTGAAGCTGCACCACATCGCCACCTGGCGCGAAGTTCTGGCGGTGGCGCGAGATCAGAGGCTGTTCGATATTGAAACCCTGAACTCGGTTGAAGCGTTTCTTGACCAACCGCTGAAATGGTCCGCCGATCATGGCGGCGTGGCTGAATTGCCGACCAGCTAATTTGCCCGTGAAAACCGATCTTTACTCCGGGCTGGGACAAGCTTGACAGACTAGTTTCGAGGAATACTTCATAGCGGAAATTCGAGGCGGCAAGGAGCCGGCCCAACGGAATGAATGGTATGTATCAAGCGACGACGCGGGGCATAGAAGTCAATGTCGAGCCCTATTATCTCGCAGAGCAGTCGGACCCCGCAGACAGCCGCTATGTCTGGGGCTACAGGATCGTCATTGCCAATCATTCCGTCCACACGATCAGGCTGATGAACCGTTATTGGCACATCACCGACGAGAACGGCCAGATCGATGAGGTCACCGGTCCCGGCGTGGTCGGCGAGCAGCCCACGCTGAGCCCCGGCGACACGTTCGAATACAATTCCGGCTGTCCGCTCGACACGCCCTCGGGCATGATGTTCGGGCATTACCAGATGCTGTCGGACACCGGCGAGATGTTCGATGTGGCAATCCCGGCCTTCTCATTGGATTCGCCGGGATTGCAGCGCACGCTCAATTAGAGCGCCTTTGTTTGAGCATGTCGTTGTCCTGAAACCGGTATCCACTTCCAGGCGACATGCTCCAGCCGCAGCCTGCGCTTGATCAGTTCGCGTCGGCAGCGATGCCGAATTCTGCAGGAACGAAACGGTAGACCGTCGAGCAGAATTCGCATTTCGCCACGATCTCGCCGTCCTCGATGGTGGATTCGACCTCCTCGGCCGAAAACCCCGATATCACGTTGCGGATCTTCTCTTCCGAACAGCTGCAGCGATCGAATACCGGTTGCGCGTCATAGACACGCACGCCGCGTTCGTGGAACAGGCGATAGAGCAGTCGCTCGACGCCGAGATCCGGATCGGTCAGTTCTTCCGCGCCGGTGGTCTCGGCCAGCATCTGCGCTTCCGCCCAGGTATCGTCTTCCTCGAACGCCTGGCCGGGATCGCCGTCACCGCCATGCAGGTCGCGCTGGCGCATGCGCTCGGGCGCGTCGGGCAGGAACTGCACCACCATGCCGCCGGCGCGGTAGCTGTGGCGCGGCTTGCCGTTCTCGTCGCGATCGAAGAATTCCGCCGAGGCGAGTTTTACCCGGGTCGGGATCTGCTCGGACTGGCGGAAATAGGTTGCAGCCGCCTGTTCCAGGGTTTCGCCGTCGAGCGACACGATACCCTGGTAACGCTTGTTGCTGCCCCCCTGGTCGATGGTGAAGGCGAGCACGCCCTTGCCGAGCAGCTCATGCGGCGCGGAGCGACCCTGCTTGACCGCCTCCGTGACCGCCTCTTCATCGAACCGGGCATAGGCCCGCACCCCGTCCGGCGCGGTGAAATCCGCCACCAGCAGGTTGACCGGCCCGTCGCTCTGCGTCTGGATGATCAGCTTGCCCTCGAATTTCAGCGAGGTGCCGAGCAGAACGGTGAGCGCGATCGTCTCGGAGAGCAGCCGCGCCACCGGGGCAGGGTAGTTGTGGCGGTTCAGGATCGTATCGGTAAGAGGTCCGAGCGTGACCGCACGGCCGCGCACGTCGAGCCCCTCCACCTGGAAAGGTATCACGCGGTCATCGCCGGCGAACCCGGTTTCTCCGGGGTGAAATGTGTCAAGCGTCATGATTGTCTCGGATCTGGCGCCAAAAGGCGCCCTTCGTTTGAAGGTCCAAAAATAAGCGATCGGACAGCAGATTCAAGCCCGGAAGCGTCAGATCGCGCCGAGGCACCAGGCGAGCACCGACTTCTGCGCATGCAGACGGTTCTCCGCCTCGTCGAAAACGACCGATTGCGGCCCGTCGATCACCTCGTCGGTGACCTCCTCGCCGCGATGCGCCGGCAGGCAATGCATGAACAGCGCGTCGGCCTTGGCATGCTTCATCAGCGCGCCGTTGACCTGATAGGGCTGGAAGACATTGTGTCCGCGCGCGCGATGCTCCTGGTTCATCGACACCCATGTGTCGGTGACCACCGCATCGGCGCCGTCGACCGCCTTTTCGGCATCGTGGCTCAGCATCACCTGGCCGCCATTGTTGCGTGCCCAGTTGAGGAACTTGTCGCCCGGCTCGCTGCCGAGCGGCACCGCCATGTTCATACGATAGCCGAAGCGGGCCGAGCCCTCGATCAGCGAATGCAGCACATTGTTGCCGTCACCCGTCCAGGCAATGGTCTTGCCCTTCACATTGCCGCGATGCTCTTCGATCGTCATGATATCGGCCATGATCTGGCAGGGATGGGTGGCATCCGTCAGTCCGTTGATCACAGGCACGGTCGCATGTTCGGCCATTTCGAGCAGCCGCGTATGATCGGTGGTGCGGATCATGATCGCATCGACATAGCGCGACAGGACCTTGGCCGTGTCGCCGATCGTCTCCGCGCGGCCGAGCTGCATCTCGGTGCCGGAGAGAAACAGCGTCTCGCCGCCCAGCTGCCGCATGCCGACATCGAACGACACGCGGGTGCGGGTCGAGGGTTTTTCGAAGATCATCGCCAGCATCTTGCCGGCCAGCGGTTTGAAATCGGTACCGGCCTTGGTGGCCGCCTTGCGGGTCTTGGCGTCTTCGAGAATGTGCCGCAGTGCCTCCGGCGTCATTGCCGAGAGATCGAGAAAATGCCTGGAACTCATAACCTATTCCTTGTCTCAGGAAACTTTTACCTTAGCGATGGATGTGGGCTTTCGTCAAAGCGTCATCGCTTGTTCGCGGCATGCAGTTTCTCGGCGGCCTTTTCGAGCCGGGCAAGGCCTTCGCGGGCTTCTTCGGCAGTGGTGATCAGCGGTGGCAGCAGGCGGATGACATTGTCGCCGGCCATCACGCCCAGGAGCTTCTCGTCACGGATGCCCTGTAGCAGGTCACCGGCCGGCACCGCGGCCTTGACGCCGATCATCAGGCCTTCGCCGCGAATATCCGAGATCACGTCGGGAAAACGGTCCTTGAGCGACGCAAGGCCCTGGCGGAAGACCAGCGCCACGTCGCGCACATGCTGCAGGAAGCCATCGGAGAGCACGACGTCGAGCACGGCATTGCCGACCGCCATGGCCAGCGGATTGCCGCCATAGGTCGAGCCATGCGTGCCGGCCACCATGCCGGCCGCCGCTTCCGCCGTCGCCAGGCAGGCGCCCATGGGAAAGCCGCCGCCAATGCCCTTGGCCACGGCCATGATATCGGGCGTGACGCCGATCCGCTGATAGGCGAACAGCGAGCCCGTCCGGCCGACACCACATTGCACTTCATCGAAGATCAACATCAGGTCGTGCTCGTCGCAGAGTACGCGGACCGCCCTCAGGAATTCCGGCGAGAAAGCCCGCAAGCCCCCTTCGCCCTGCACCGGCTCCAGCAGCACGCCGGCCGTGGCGTCGGTGATTGCCGCCTTCAGCGCATCCATATCCTCGAACGGCACCTGGTCGAAGCCGGGCGCCTTGGGGCCGAAGCCATCGATATATTTCTGCTGGCCGCCGGCCGCGATCGTCGCGATCGTGCGGCCATGGAAGGCGCCTTCGAACGTGATGATATGGTATTTTTCCGGATGGCCCTTGGCATAGTGATAGCGCCGCGCCGTCTTGATCGCGCATTCCAGCGCCTCGGCGCCCGAATTGGTGAAGAACACCTTGTCCGCGAACGTTCTCTCGCACAGGCGGCGTGACAGCTTTTCCTGGCCGGGCGACTGATAGAGGTTCGATGTGTGCCAGAGCTTTTCGGCCTGCGCCTTCAGCGTCTCGACCAGATGCGGATGCGCATGGCCGAGCGAGTTGACGGCGACGCCGGCGGCGAAGTCGAGATAGCGTTCGCCGTCCTCGGTGATCAGCCAGACGCCTTCGCCGCGCTCGAACCGCATCGGTGAGCGTGCATAGGTGTCATAAAGCGGCGAGACCTCGGCCATGACGGACATCCTTCATCTCGATTGCGGCAACGGAATGTGCGGCCTCCCGGCCGGGCGGACATTCCGGAGCGCATAAATCAAAAAACCGCCCCAGCGGGCGGCGAGGGCACTATTAGCATTTCGCTGCAGCGCGTCAACAAAAACCCGCAATTGCCGGCCATCGAGCCCGCCGGACGCTGTGCGGTGCAGCAACTGTCGCCGATCGGACACGGCCGGGGATCAATCTTGGGGATAACTCGAAAATCGATTCGTGCGGATTCGCAAGACTCTTGTCACGGAGTCTCAGGCTCTCTAGGTTAATAATCAATTGCTAGATTTGCATGCGGCGGAACTAGTCACCCTCAATCAAGCGCCGAATATGAGGCGTTTTGCACTTCGTGCTGTTCCGGGGTGTGGTGACCGATTCCTCGATAAGGAACGCTTCGATGGATAATAGTGTGAACTGGACTGACGATCGCGTCGAGAAGCTGAAGAAGCTTTGGTCCGAAGGTTTGAGCGCGAGCCAGATCGCCGCGCAGCTCGGCGGCGTCAGCCGCAACGCGGTGATCGGCAAGGTGCATCGGCTGAGCCTTCCGGGCCGCGCCAAGGCCGGCGGCACCACAGCTGCCCGCTCGCAGAAACGCGCAACGGTTTCGACCGTCAGCCGGCCGCAGGCTTCTTCTTCTTTCGCGCAGCGCACGGTGACCCGCACCGTCACCCGGCCCGCCGGCGCTACGATGCTCAAGGAWGAGATCGAGATCGATGCGCTTGAGGTCATGGAAACGTTGCCCAACAACGTCGTCGTGCCGATCTTCCGCCGCGTCCCGCTGATCCGGCTCACCGAACGCACCTGCAAATGGCCGCTCGGCGATCCCTTGAAGGAAGATTTCTGCTTCTGCGGCAATGACTCGCCCGACAGCTCGCCCTATTGCGGTTTCCACCAGAAGCTCGCTTACCAGCCTTCGGCCGAACGTCGCCGGATGCGCTGACACCTGCATTTGTCTGCGACAAAGGGCCGGCTTGCCGGCCCTTTGTCGTTTCAGGCTCATTTCAAAATGCCGGGCTTGCCGAGGATTTTTCTGTCGATCTCGCCGATCACCTTCTTGTCCTTGTCTGTATAGTCAAGGCTATCGAGGATGTGGCGGATCATGTTGATCCGGGCGCGGCGCTTGTCATTGCCGAGCACCACCGTCCATGGCGCATGCTCGGTATCGGTTTCCTTGAGCATCCGGCTGCGCTTTTCGGAATAGTCATCCCATTTGTCGAGCGCGGCAATGTCCATCGGCGACAGCTTCCAGCATTTCAGCTTGCTGTGGCGCCGCTCGTGGAAGCGCTTGAGCTGCATTTCCCGGCCGATCTCGATATAGAATTTGAAGAAATGGATGCCGTCGTCGAGGATCAGCTTCTCGAAGCGCGGCACGCTTTTCAGGAATTGCTCGTATTCTTCCTTGCTGCAGAAGCCCATGACCGGCTCGACCCCGGCGCGGTTATACCAGGAGCGGTCATAGTTGACGAACTCGCCGCGCGTCGGGAAGGTCGACACATAGCGCTGGAAATACCATTGGCCGGCTTCGGTGTCCGTCGGCTTGTTCAGCGCCACGACGCGGGCGCTGCGCGGATTCATATAGGAGAGGATGGCATGGATGATGCCGCCCTTGCCGGCCGCATCCCGCCCCTCGAACAAGGACATTACCCGGTCGCCGGATTTCTGTTGCCAGAGCTGCACCTTGACCAGCTCTTCCTGCAGCTTTTCCAGCTCGGCCTCATATTCGTCGTCGTCGAGCTTCTTCTTGTAGGGATAACCGCCGGATTCGAGCGCCTTGTCATCGATCCAGGCCGGCAGCACCGGATCGTCGATATCCCATTGCCGCTTCTTGCCGTCGATCTTGACGTCGACCGCGGGAATATCCGTTTCGACGGCCATTCCACTCCTCCTCATGCCATGCGCGCGGTTCTTTGTTTTGTGCATGTCCTTGTCCCGAAACCGGCGACCGCTTCCGGCAGACATGCTGTCAGTGACATGGACATAATCATCATGTGAATTCAAGCAAAGCGTGAAAAAGCTGTTACATACAGACCATAGAAGGACGTTTTAATTTTCGCAGTGCCGGGGATTCGCATGCTGAAAGCAGTCACTGATTGGCTGTTGGGTCATAAATACAACCTTGCGGCCGTCCTATTGGGCGCAGCCGCGCTGATCGCGGCCGGCACCAATTCCCGTATCGCCGTTTCGGTGATGATCCTTGCCGTGCTGCCGTCGCTGTGGATCAAAGCCACCGCGCCCACGGTGCCGATCGCTGAACAGGAGCCCACGCCTCCGCCGGAGCCGCTCTGCGACGTCAAATCGGCCTTTGCCGGCTTCGACAGCCCGGCCTACCTGCTCGATCCCAAGGCCAATGTCATCTATCAGAACCCGTCCGCGCGGCATGCCTTCGGCGAGATCGAGCCCGGCCAGCACATCTCGGCCCGCATCCGCCTGCCGGCGATCATCGAGATGATCCGCGAGACCATCGCGTCGGGCCGCAACGGCATGACCGAATATGCCGACACCCTGCCGGGCGAAAACATCTTCCAGGTGCGGATGATCCCGGCGGAGACGAAAGAGGGCGAGGCGATCCGCTTCTATGTATTGATCTTCCGCGACATTTCGGAATCGCGCCGCATCGATCGCATGCGCTCCGACTTCGTCGCCAATGCCTCGCATGAATTGCGCACGCCGCTGGCCTCGTTGCGCGGCTTCATCGAAACGCTGCTCGGCCCGGCCCGCACCGACACCGCGGCGCATGAACGGTTCCTGACGATCATGCTCGAACAGGTGACCCGCATGTCGCGCCTGGTCGACGACCTGATGTCGCTGTCGCGGCTCGAGATCAAGGCGCGCGTCGCGCCGGAGGACGCCGTCGACCTGGTGCCGCTCATCGGCTCGGTCTGCGATGCGCTGGCGCCGCTGGCAACCGACCTCGGCGTCGAGATCAAGCGGCATCTGCCCGACCATGCCATCAATGTCAGCGGCGATCGCGACGAGCTGACCCAGGTGTTCGAGAACCTGATCGAGAACGCCTGCAAATACGGCCAGGAGGGCAAGATCGTCGACGTGACGCTGATCGAAAAGCCGCGCCAGCCGATCGAGGTCAGTGTCATCGACTACGGTCCCGGCATTCCCGAAGACCAGGTCCCGCGCCTGACCGAACGCTTCTATCGCGTCAATGTCGAGAGCAGTCGCTCGAAGAAGGGCACCGGCCTCGGATTGGCAATCGTCAAGCACATCCTGACGCGGCACCGCGCCCGCCTGCTCATCCGATCGGAACTCGGCCGCGGCAGCACATTCACCGTGCGCTTCTGACAAAAACGCAGCAATCCCTCCGGCTCGACCGAAAGGATTGACTTTTCAGCACTTTAGTCTGTCATAAATCTTTCGTGACTTTGACATAAAACCCTGGCGTAAAGCGGCTAATGAAAACTTGGCCGACCCTATGTTCCTTGCCAACCCGGATAACCGGCGGCCCAGGACATAGGGGCCGCTTCGGCCGATCCAAAACCGCGCCGGCCGCCCGCCGGTTGGAGGACTATTGATGACCGCACACATCTATTCCGCCTTTGACGAGGAGCTGGCCAACCTTTCCCGCCGCATCGCCGAAATGGGCGGCATGGCCGAGCAGATGGTTTCCGACTCGGTCAAGGCGCTGGTCACGTCGGACTCGGCGCTGGCGCAGCGCGTGATCTCGGAAGACGTGATCATGGACCAGACCGAGCGCGATATCGGCGACAGCGCCATCCTGATGATCGCCAAGCGCCAGCCGGTGGCGTCGGACCTGCGCGAGATCGTCGGTTCGATCCGCATCGCCGCCGATCTCGAACGCGTCGGCGATCTCGGCAAATCCAACGCCAAGCGCGTCATTGCCGTGCAGACCACCGGCATTCCGCGGCCGCTCGCCCGCGGCATCGAACATCTCTCCGAACTGGCGCTGACCCAGCTCAAGGACGTGCTCGACGTCTATGCCACCCGCTCGGCGGAAAAGGCCGAGGTGATCCGCCAGCGCGATGGCGAGATCGACGCCGTCTATACCTCGCTGTTCCGCGAAATGCTCACCTACATGATGGAAGACCCGCGCAACATCACGCCCTGCACGCATCTCCTGTTCTGCGCCAAGAACATCGAGCGCATCGGCGACCATGCGACCAATATCGCGGAAACCATCTACTACATGAAGACGGGCGAACAGCCGACCGGCGAACGCGTCAAGGAAGACAATACGGCTTCCGTGGTGCAGCCGGGCCAGTGATGCCGATTGCGCATTTCGGCCAGCTGCCGCCAATGGCGTCCCTGGCCGCCGATCATCAGCGCCGGCATCGGACGAGACTATGCCGGTAGTAACAATCGCAGCCGCCTGGGCGCGGGGCACGCGCCAGGCGTGATTGCCGACGGAGCAGAGTACCATGCAGCCGAGAATTATGGTTGTGGAAGACGAGGAAGCGCTGGGCACGCTGCTCAGCTACAACCTCGAAGCAGAGGGATATGACGTCGAGGTGATCCCGCGCGGCGACGAGGCGGATATCCGCCTGCAGGAGCGCGTCCCGGACCTGTTGCTGCTCGACTGGATGCTGCCCGGCGTGTCCGGCATCGAATTGTGCCGTCGGCTCAGGATGCGCCCCGAAACCGAGCGCCTGCCGGTGATCATGCTCACCGCCCGCGGCGAGGAAAGCGAGCGCGTCCGCGGCCTGTCGACCGGCGCCGACGACTATGTCGTCAAACCGTTCTCGACCCCGGAACTGATGGCCCGCATCAAGGCCATGCTGCGCCGGGTGCGGCCCAACGCCATTTCCTCGATCCTCAAATGCGGCGATGTCGAGCTCGACCGCGAAACCTACCGCGTCCACCGCCGCTCCCGCGAAATCCGCCTCGGACCGACGGAATTCAAGCTGCTGGAATTCTTCATGTCGTCGCCGGGCCGGGTGTTCTCCCGCTCGCAACTGCTCGACGGCGTCTGGGGCCACGACATCTATGTCGACGAACGCACCGTCGACGTCCATGTCGGGCGGTTGCGCAAGGCGCTCAATCTGTCGAACATGCCGGATGTGATCCGCACCGTGCGCGGTGCGGGGTATGCGATGGAAGTGTGATTGGCCGTTCGCTTCGTTGGCGTTTGCGGTTCACCCCCCTCTGTCCTGCCGGACATCTCCCCCTCAAGGGGGGAGATTGGCAAGAGGCTTGCTCACCGCTCCACATCGCCAACGAAGAGTGAATTCACGATGGGAATTTGGGGCAGCAAGAGCGCCCCATCCAATCTCCCCCCTTGAGGGGGAGATGTCCGGCAGGACAGAGGGGGGTGGCGCCAGGCGCCATTGCTTTCAGCTCAAGCCCCCGGCCCAATCCTGATCCCATAAAGCCGGATCGCCCGCCCCTGCCCAGTCAGATCACTGTTGATGATCACAAACCCCGGCTCGTTCGGCGCCTGCTTGCCATCAAACTTCACCTGGATCAGCTCATCCACCCGCTCATTGGAGATCGTGAACCGATGCCGCCCGCAATCGCCGAGGCTGGCGAAGGCGCATTGGATATAGATCTGCGACGGTTTGTCGCCATCGGCGCGTAGCGTCACAGCCAGCGTCGAGGTCTTGCCCGCAAGATTCTTCAGCACATCGGCCGGCACCTCGATCCGCACTTCGCCATCCTGGTCCGGCGCATTCGAGATGATCATGATCGCCTTGCCGTCGCTGTCGGTGACGTCGCTGACCTTGGCCTGCGACGCCGGCTTGACCGCACTGGTGTCGCCGGGCTTGAGCACGCTCACCCAATCGCCGGAAAAGCCGCGCAGCGGATCGAGCGGGGTTTTCAGCGGCACCTTCGGATCGAAATCCTCGCTCTGCAATTGCTTGGGGATGAAATCGAAATCGCCGCCGCCATGCATGGCCGCACCGATCATGCCGGTCGCATAGGCCCACCAGGCACCGAAGCCGATGACGCCCAGCAGCACGCAATAGACGAACAGCGACACGATCCAGGAGCCGCGCCGGCGTCGCGCGGCACGCTTCTGCGGCGCCACCTTGCGCCCTTCCGGCGTCGAAGGCTCGGCCCAGGCCGGATCCTCTTCCTCATGCCGGATATTTTGCGCCCGTCCCTTGCCGCGCGCTTCGGCGACCAAAGGTGCGTCGATCACCGGTTCGACCCGCCGCGTTCTTGCGCCGGCTTTGGACGGTGCGCGCTCATCGCGGGTGGCCGAAAAATCGGAAAACGCGCCGTCTTCCTCGATCTCCGGCGGTATCGCGCGCGCCACGACCGGCTCCGCCATGGGCGTGACCGGCTGCGCCGCCTGGCGCACCGGCTCGACAATCGGCGGCTCGCGCCGTGAAGGCTGAGCCGGCTCAGGCCAGGCCGACGGCGGCGCATCGACGAACCGCTCCGGCGCCGGCGGCGCGATATCGGGCTCAGGCACCGCCTCCGGCGGCTCGAACGGCGTGTTCTCGATGAAAATCTTGTCGAGCCGCGCCGACATGCGCAGCTTTTCGAGTTCTTCGTCCTCGATCGCGCGGATGGTGAATTCCAGCCGCTGCCGCTGCCGCTCGATCACCGTCATGTCGTGGATGTCCTGCTTGCGCAGGCCGGCATCGAGTGCATTGCGCGCCGACTGATAGATACGCGCGCGTATTTCCGGATTGGACCTTTCGGCCCTGTCCAGAGCGTTGCGGATCGCCTGTTCCAGTCCACTCACGCTTTAAAATACCTCGATACGCGGGACATTCTCATTATGACCCTTGGGTAATCATTCGCCAGCACCTTTTCAAGTTCCGAGCCGAATGCCTCCCCCGCTAATATCGGCTTTGCAGCCAAAAAATGGCGGTCTGACGCACGCGACGAAAATACAAGGTTGAACAAACCATCTTTCCAGGGATAGGCTGCCGCCAACTTAGCGCATTCCGGACCTTATCATGCTCCCCGCCATTCTCCGCGACGATCTCAGGCTGCCGCTGGTCGCCGCACCCATGTTCATCATCTCGCATCCGGAACTGGTGATCGCCCAGTGCAAGGCCGGCATTGTCGGCTCGTTTCCGGCGCTCAATGCGCGGCCGGAAAGCCAGCTCGACGAATGGCTGGCCGAAATCACCGAGGCGCTCGCCGCCCACAATGCCAAGGGCGAGGGCCGCCGGGCCGCCCCCTTCGCCGTCAACCAGATCGTCCATGCCACCAACAAGCGGCTGGAGCACGATCTCGGCCTCTGCGTCAAATACAAGGTGCCGATCGTCATCTCCTCGCTCGGCGCCGTGCCCGAGGTCAATGCCGCCATCCATTCCTATGGCGGTGTGGTGCTGCATGACGTGATCAACAACCGCCACGCCAATTCCGCGATCCGCAAGGGCGCCGACGGCCTGATCGCCGTAGCCGCCGGCGCCGGCGGCCATGCCGGCCGGCTCTCGCCCTTCGCCCTGGTGCAGGAAATCCGCGAGTGGTTCGACGGCCCGCTGCTGCTCTCCGGCGCCATCGCCAATGGCGGCGCCATCCTCGCCGCCCGCGCCATGGGCGCCGACCTGGCCTATATCGGCACCCCCTTCATCGCCACGCCCGAAGCCCGCGCCACCGACGCCTACAAGCAGATGATTGTCGCCAGCCGCGCCGAAGACGTCGTCTATTCCAGCTATTTCACCGGCATCCACGGCAATTACCTCAAGGGCTCGATCGAAGCCGCCGGCCTCGACCCGGCCAACCTGCCCGAAGCCGATCCCACAAAGATGGATTTCGAAAAAGCCACATCCGGCCCGAAAGCCTGGAAGGACATCTGGGGCTCCGGCCAGGGCATCGCCGCCGTCAAGGCGATCGAACCGGTCGAGACGCTGATCACCCGCCTCGAAGCCGAATACCACGCCGCTAAGGCTCGCATCTGCGGCTGATCCGCCGAACACGACCGCGTTTCCCGGCGGAGCTTGCCGCAGGCTGGCCCGATCGCGCAAAAATGCGGAAATGGCGTCATTCCGACTTGCAATCGTGAGCTTTTGCCTTTATCAGCCCCTCCGGAATATCCGAGCCGGTCCAACCGGTGCATTGGATTTGCCGCTTTAGCTCAGTCGGTAGAGCACATCATTCGTAATGATGGGGTCCTCGGTTCGATTCCGGGAAGCGGCACCACTTAACTATCTGTTTTTAAATACTTTTATCAAGTTGTGTCCTTAGGGCGCGCTCGACAAACTCGAATGTGTCGGCACAAAATCGGCACGCCTCTTGATTTAGAGGAAGCAAACTTATTCACAGATATTTGGAGACTCGACCACCACGACCTGATGCCGCAGGCATTTCAGGCCGTGTCCGCAGCCATGGGCTCGCCAACACGAATTGCGTCACACAAAGTCCAAGTCGGCAACATCACTGGTAAGGGCGACGAATGCGTCTGGAAAACCATATGTCGCTCCCGAAAGGCGACACGGCCTATCAGACCGCAATCCTCTCAATTGCCTCCACAAGAGCCACCAAGTACCTGATGACTTCCTGTGCGTCAGCAAGCTCCGCAGGCGTTCTCGCTCCTGTGGTCAAGTCCATGTCCGCATTGTGTGCAATCAGGTGCCGCCGCGCGGTAATGTTGTTCAACTTCGCTCTGGCGTCCTTTTTTGGCAGACCGACGGCCTGCGCGATCGCTGTCCACTTGTTGGGTTCCGTCCAAAAATACGACAAGCCATCAGCAACGCCATCCGCACCTTGAAAGCTCTTCATTCGCACAGCCTGGGTGATCGAGTGATGAAAGACAACCACGGCTTGAACCGCATTCTGCGACACGAATTGAGTGGCGCTGGAAAGCGGTATCTTTTCGTTTTGCAACTTGTCGGTCTGAGCATGGCCATTGGCAAATCGCTTGGTAGTTTCTTCGATAACGAGTTCAGTGATGTAGTGTTCGAATGCGGATACCGCCGCGATCCAAACGAAACGCAGGCCGAAACCGGCCGTATAGCCCTGACCTTTCAAATGATTGTAGATGGTTATCGCCTCTCTACACTCGGCAAGATTGAGGTCGAAACTTGCCTTAGCTGCACTTGGCATCGAGAAGGTTCACGATCTTATCAGCGATTGCATCGAAGATTCGGTCAAAATCACTGGCATTAGTTAGAGCTTGCGTCAGTACATTTCCGCCTAGGCCGTCGTCTTTTAAGTCACGCTCTGTGACGGCGAAGACTGGAAGCTCGCTATTTGTCGCGCTGTGTACCAATGATTGAAAATCTGGCAATCGCGCCAGCGCGTATATGCCGTCCTCCTCACCCTTCAATTCTGCCTTCCAGATCTCGTAGACATCTTCATAGCAATCGTCTTTGAAGAGCATCCCTGCCTTCCTGAGAATAGGAACTAGCGTGTCAGTTACCTTGGCGTCGATCGCCTTGATGCGTTCGTCGAACTTGCGTGCCGCCTTGCTGGCATGTTTGTTAAATCGAGCGTTGATGGTCCCAAGAAACTTGGGAGTGCTGTCGGTAAGCGGGTAATCGCTGTCGGCGAATTTGTCCGAGTTCGCACGCTTCCAGTTTACCCACCGTGTTAAATGTTCGCCGAGTGTTGAAATACCCATCAGTGAAAATGGATCTGGATTTGTAGGAACCACAAACGCATCACACGCCAGAAAGAAGTTCTGATTTATTGCGCCAAGGCCAGGGTTCAAATCAATTATCGTAAAGTCTATGCCGTGCCTGTCCTCTATTCTACTGATTAGGGCACTTAAGCTTCCCGGAAGATTCTTGAGAACTGAGAGAGTTCCGGCAGTCTCTTGAGCCAGACTTAGCTGTCCTTCGTATTTGGCTAGGTCGGCATGGCCAGGCAAGATGAAAAGGCTGCTATTTTTTGTAGCGGTTGGACAATCGAATGCCTCGATCGTTGTCGGCTTGCCTTCGAATACTGGCGATACTCCGTCTTTCACATTGCATAAGCGTGTATTTTCGTCTTCGTAATAATCGTAGAAGCGATCCGGGCCTAATGCCAGGGCGGTCAAGTTGACCTGCGAGTCCCCGTCCACGAGAAGAACCTTATAGTCGTACTCTGTCAGTTTCCAGCCTAGGTGGAAGGTGTCAACGGTTTTTCCTACCCCTCCCTTGTGGTTAAACATTGCAATCCGCTGCGCCATTATTCGCATCCTTTCCAACCCCCATCACTTGCGATGATTATAAGCATCAATTTTCTTTTCTTGCCACACCTGCCCTCATTGAGCCCGCCTGCGGCCGTGCGCGGTTCAAAGACCTCGCTGGGCCGCAACCTCTGGCGGAGCCAAAAGACAGGTGTGTGTGACAGCCGAGACCCCCTCCGGGGGTGCGCGCGCGATTTTTGAAAGCGCGCGCGGGCGAGAATTCCTGCAAGGAAGGCATGGGGGTGGCTCCTCTCCCGACAGCCGGAACACCATGGCATGAGCGCTCCGGTCGCACCGGAGGCGCGCCTCGGTGTACCAGCCTTCGCCTCAATACTGCTCGGCCGCATCACGACGCCAGTCCCGCTTGAAGGCGCGCGGGCGAAGAATTTCTGCAATGAGGGCATGGGTGTGGATCTTCTCTGGGTAGCCGAACACCAGCGATGAGCGAGCCGGTCGCACCGGAGGCGGTGCGATGGACACGCTCAACCCTCGTACTACTCGACTATCATCACGCGCCGGTTTCGCCGCGCCTTTCGCCGTAACGCAAGTGTATGCGATGTCGGATGTAAACGGCTGCTTGCGGGAGCAGGGAGCAGCATCGGGCTTTAGCGGGCGGCTTTCCGGTGTTCAAAAAACCCCTCCGAACGTAGCGAGGCGCGACGCCTGGTTTTTCAGCACTTTTCGTGATCTCATTCGATGTTCATTAAACGCTGCCCCTACCCACTGTGCTAGCCCGAACACGCCCTTCGTCCAATTTTCCTAAACACCCCTCAATCCCCATATTGCCGATTGCGACCCGCCCCACTCTATGTTCAATACTATCTTCGCAAAGAGACCGGGTCATTCCACACATCGTGCGGCACTTCTCGGGCAGGTGTCGCGGCAAAGCAGCAAGCAGGGTCCATGAAGCAGCCGCTCAACAAGACGTCCAATCGGGTTGCCTATTTTGCCGATTTCATCGTCTATCCAGTCGTGGTCGTCGCGCTGGTTGCAGCCTATTTCCTCCACTATGACGGGCGGCCGTGGGCTTGGCTGGCAATGATTGCGGTCGGCGGTTTCGTCTGGACATTGGTGGAATACATTATCCACCGCGCGGTCCTGCACCATGTCGTTTATTTCCGCAACCTGCATGACCAGCATCACAGCACACCGACGGAGCTGATCGATACCCCCGTCTGGATGAGCTTCTCCTTCATGGCGCTCGGCGTGCTGCTGCCGTCATGGCTGACCTTCGGTTTCGGTGCTGCCTCGGGTTTCACCATCGGCATGACGCTCGGCTACCTGACCTATGGCCTGATGCACCACGCCATGCATCACTGGCGCATCCCGCACGACACCTATCTTTATCGCGCCAAGCGCCGGCATGCGCAGCATCACGCCTCGACCGACGAGGGCAATTACGGCGTCTCGTCGCCGTTCTGGGACTATGTTTTCGGCACGATACTGCCGGACCCCGCGACGACAGCCAAGAGGAGCGAGGGGACGGTCTGACGCTCCCGGCGGCAACGGCATGTTCATGGTTGTCGCGGTTCATGTGGACGTGCGCCCGGGCATACTCGCGCAGACGAATGAACCTGTGCCATAGTGCGCGCTTTGTTTGAGACCGATTCCATGCCGCAGACCCAAAGCCAGTTCGACACCATTTTCGGCCCGGAAGGCGCCAAAGCGCCGCTCGACGTGCTGAAGCGGGTCTATGGCTATTCCTCGTTTCGCGGCAAGCAGGGGGCGGTGATCGAGCAGGTTTTGTCCGGCGGCGATGCGGTCGTGCTGTTTCCGACCGGGGCCGGCAAATCGCTGTGCTTCCAGATCCCGGCGCTCTGCCGCGATGGTGTCGGCATTGTCGTGTCGCCGCTCATCGCGCTGATGCGCGACCAGGTGGAGGCGTTGAAGCAGCTGGGCGTCAGGGCCGCGGCGCTCAATTCGTCGCTGACGCGCGAGGAATTTTTCGATGTCCGCCGGGCGATCGCCAATGGCGAGCTCGACCTGCTCTATGTCACGCCAGAGCGGATCGTCACATCCGGTTTCCAGGAGATGATCGGCAGTGCCCGGATCGCGCTGTTCGCCATCGACGAGGCGCATTGCGTTTCGCAATGGGGCCATGATTTCCGGCCGGAATATCGCGAGCTCGGCCAGCTGGCTGAACTCTATCCCGGCGTCCCGCGTCTGGCGCTGACCGCAACCGCCGACCCGCATACGCGCGACGACATTATCGACAAGCTGGCGCTCGGCAGTGCCCAGGTGTTCACCACCTCTTTCGACCGCCCCAACATTGCCTATGAGATCGTCGAGCGCGACCAGCCGCGCCAGCAATTGCTGCGCTTCCTGTCGCGGCACGCGGGATCAAGCGGCATTGTCTATTGCCTGTCGCGCGCCAAGGTCGAGGATACGGCCGAATGGCTGGAGCAGCAGGGCATTCGCGCGCTGCCCTATCATGCCGGCATGGAACGTCCGCTCCGTGACCGCCACCAGGATGCTTTCCTCAAGGAGGAGGGGCTCTGCCTGGTCGCCACCGTCGCCTTCGGCATGGGCATCGACAAGCCGAATGTCCGCTATGTCGCCCATCTCGATCTGCCCGGCTCGGTCGAGGCTTATTACCAGGAGACCGGCCGCGCCGGCCGCGACGGCCTGCCGTCGGAAGTGTGGATGACCTATGGCATGGCCGATGTCATCCAGCGCCGGCGGATGATCGACGAGAACGCCTCGGCCGATGAGGTGAAAAGGGTCGAGCGCGCCAAGCTCAACGCCCTGCTCGCCATCTGCGAGACGCCCACCTGCCGCCGCCAGTCGATCCTCGCCCATTTCGGCGAGGCGCATGCCGGCAATTGCGGCAATTGCGACACCTGCCTCAAGCCGGTCGAGACTTGGGACGGCACGGAAGCGGCGATCAAGGCGCTGGCCGCGATCTACCGCACCGGCGAGCGTTTCGGCGCCGGTCATCTGATCGATGTGCTGCTCGGCCATGAAAACGACCGGACCATCCGCTTCGGCCATGCGAGCATGCCGATCTTCGGCGCCGGCAAGGATTTTCCCGCCAAGACCTGGCAATCCGTCTACCGTCAGCTGCTTGCCGCCGGCTTTGTCCGCGTCGATCACGATGCCTTTGGCGCGCTCAAGCTCGAGCCGGAGGCCCGCGCCGTGTTCAAGCACGAACGCCAGGTGCTGTTCCGCAAGGATCGCCCGACCAAGGGCAAGGCGTCGAAGACCGCATCGACGCGCTCGGCCAATGCCAAATCGGCGCTGGAGGGTGCCGAGATCACGCTGTTCGAGGCCCTGCGCGCCGTCCGCACGGCGATCGCGAAAGAGCTATCGGTGCCGCCCTATGTCGTCTTTCCGGACACGACGCTGGTCGCCTTCGCCACCGAACGGCCGACCAGCCGCGAGGAACTTCTCGGCATTTCCGGCGTCGGGCAATCGAAGCTAGAACGCTATGGCGACGCTTTCCTCGCTGTCATCCAGGCGCATGAGGAATAATTTCGGCTGTCGTTCGGACCGATATCATCGATGCCAGCCGCGACTGCGGCGGATCGCTTCGTCGAAACGGGAGCGCCACTCATCGCTGACGTGTTGCGGCGTGTATCTCTGCGAGGCCGGTGAGGATAGCGGCAAATCCTCGCCAAGAGCGCGGGCCGCCAGCGATGCGACGCCATAGGCGGTGCGCTCGGAAAAATCGTCGACGACAATCTCGAAGCCGCTGCAATCGGCAAGAAAACCGGAAAAATAGCCATTCTTCGACAGGCCACCATCGATCGAGAGCGACGATGCCAGCGGCACATGCTCCCGCATGACGTCGAGGACCGTGGCGGTCAGCAGGGCAACCCCTTCGAGCAGCGCCTGGCACATGTCGCCCCGGCCCATATCCGGGCGAAGGCCGATGATCATCGGGCTGGCGCTGCGGTCCCAGAACGGACAGCCCAGGCCGGAAAAGGCGGGCACAAAGATCAGGCCGCGATCGATGGCGGGGTTTTGGCGATCCAGCCCGTTGAAATCGTCGAGGCCCGTGGCGAGACCGGCGCGGACACCCCATTCGATCGCCGAGCCGGCATCCTGCACGCCGCCATCGAGCGCATAGACCAGGCCCTCGCCCAAATCCCAGGCGACAGTGGGGACAAGGCCGGCGGAGAGTGCCTCGCGCGGCACAGAGGCTCCGGTCACGGCCAGCGCGAAAGCGCCGGTGCCGAAGGTGATCTTGGCGTCGCCGCGTTCGCGGCAGCCATGGCCGTAAAGTGCGGCCTGCTGGTCGACGATGGCAGCCGTCACCGCAATGCCGTCGATCGCGCCGAAGCCGGCCGTGTTGGCGCGGATTTCCGGCAGGCAATGGATCGGTACTTTGAACAGCCGGCACAGTTCAGGATCCCATTGCCCGCTTTCGATATTCATCAGGCTGGTGCGCGAGGCGGTAGCCCGGTCGGTGGCGAAGTGGCCGGTCAGGCGGTCGAGGAAAAAGGCGTCCGTCGTGCCGAGCCGCAGGCGGCCGGCGTCCAGCGCCGTCCGCGCCGCCGGCAGGTTTTCGATGATCCAGCCGAGCTTGCTAGCGGAGAAATAGGGATCAAGGGGCAGGGCAGCGCGGGTGGCGACGTCTTGCGTGGCACCGTCTTGCGCCATTGCCTCGAGCAGCGGCGCGGTGCGTGAATCCTGCCAGACGATCACCGGCGACAGCGGCTCTTTGCTCACCGCATCCCAGGCAAGGCAGCTCTCGCCCTGATTGGCGAGACCGATGGCATCCACCGGGCCGGCTTCGCCCAGAACCTTGCTTATGTTGGCGATCAGTTCATTGCCGTCCTGCTCGACCCAGCCGGCATTGGGATAACTGGTCTGATGCCGCTGGCTGCCGGCGATGTCGATAGGACCGTCACTGCCGAAGACCRGCGCGCGGGTGGAAGTCGTTCCCTGGTCGATGGCGGCAATGCGCATGGCGGATCCTATTGATTGCGTGCGACGATGCGAAGCGTGCCGGCCTGGCCCCGTGGCAGGGCGGCGGCCGGTATGGAAATACGGCGCTCCGGCCCGCTGACGAGACGTTTTTTCCACAGCACGCGGCCATCCTGCTCGACGGCAAGTTCGCCGTCCAGCCATTGGTCGAGCCTGACCTCAATACTCTCGAAAGCCGGCTTTTGCGCCAGCGCAAGCCGCTGTGGCATGACGAATTTCACCCCGGGTCCGGCTTCGAGGATAGTGGCGGCGGGCGCGGCCCCACTATTGGCATCAGCCATCATCGCAGCCGCCACCCTGCGCGCTTCGGACCAGCAATGGCCAGCGGTTTCGACGCCGCGCAGCACATTGCCGGCGGCGTAAAAGCCGGCCATGCTGGTGCGCCCGCATGTGTCGACCACGGGGCCGAGGCTCTTCGGATCGATTGATATGCCGGACATGCGCGCCACACCGGCCTCCGGCGTGAAGCCGCCGGTGAACAGCACGCCATCGCAGTCGATCTGGGTCAGTGATCTCCCGGCGCGGCGCAGGTTCACGCCTTCGACCTTTGCGACCCCGATAATATCGGCAATTTCCGCGTCATGAAAAACCGGAATGCGCATGACATGCGGCAGCCAGCCAAAGGGCGCGCGCGCAATCGTGCGCGGGCCGCGCTCGACGATCGCGGCTGGCCGGGCGCCGGCCGTCAGGCAGGTCAGGATTGCCGACATCGATACGAGCTCCGTGCCGACAATGACCGGCCGCCGGAATGGTCTTAGCCGGCGAAGAAACACCATGTCCTGCAGCGCCCCAGTATTCATGATGCCGGCCGGGCGTCCACCGGACACAAGGCGGCCGGCGCGGGTCGCCTCGCGGATGCCGGTGGCAAGCAGTACCTGGCGTGGTTCGAAATGGCGGATGCCGTCCGGCGTCGCGATCACGACACGGGGACCTTCGGACAGGCTGACAACCGAATGGCCGAGGCGAAGCTCGGCGCCGGCCGCCACAGCCGTATCGACCAGCCGTCGGGCATAGCTTTTGCCGGAGAGGATGCGCCGGAACTCGCGCATGCCGAAGGGCGAATGGCCGCAATGCCGGGGAATGCCGCCCGCTTCCATCTGCCGTTCGACGATCACCACCCTGCCGGCGCCGGCCTCGCACAGTGCCGCGGCGGCACCCAGACCAGCGGGTCCGGCGCCGATGATCAGGACGTCGGGGCGTTCGATCGGGGGGAGAGCTTGCTCGCCAGTAGTGGCTGTCATGGCTGTAGCCCCGGTGAAGCGGGGCCATTGGGCAGTGCAATCGCGTGTGGCACCCCCCTCTGTCCTGCCGGACATCTCCCCCTCAAGGGGGGAGATTGGCCAGGGGCGGACTCCCTGCCTCGAACTGCCGTCGAGTGCTGGGAATACGACAGATGATTGGGGCGAGGCTGCGCCCCATCCAATCTCCCCCCTCGAGGGGGAGATGTCCGGCAGGACAGACGGGGGTATCTCAGCATCTGCGATTGCCCTCCCGTTGGCGGGCATCCTCAGGACGGGTCGAGCCGAGTGTCTGGATTCCGGCGGCATCTCCCGGAAACGGATGCGGCAATCGCCCAGCGGTCAGCTCCGCCAGACGCCCGAGGCAATTAAACCCCTGGCAGCGGCCCATCGTGCAGCGCGTGCGCCGCTTCAACCCGCCGGCATCGCCCGGCGGCAATGGGCCGGCAAGCGCGGCCTCGATCTCGCGACGCGTCACCATTTCGCAGTGACAGACGATCTCGCCATAGCCCGGCGTCTGCCAGTCGCGCGGCAAGTGCTCTGCAAGGTTCGGCATCTGCGGCAGTGCGGCACGGCTTGCCGGCATATCGGCCTCGCCCAGCAGCAGCTGCGCCGCATGCTGCGCCAGCCCGAGGGACGCCGTCATGCCGGTCGAGCGAATGCCGCCGATCGTCAGCCAGTTCCTGTCCGGTTCGTGGCGGATGCGGTAGTATTTCTCTTCGGTCGCCGGTCGCAATCCGGCATAGAGCGCGGTCACCGGCATGTGCTTGAGCGCGGGCAGCATGACTTCCGCCCGGCCGAGCAGTATTGTCAGCTCCGGTTCGGTCACGGCGGCGAGGCTTCGGTCGTCCTGCTCTTCGGCTGTCGGGCCGATCAGCACATTGCCGAAGGCCGTACGGCAGAGCACCACGCCCTTGGTCCGGTCGCTGGGCACGGGCAGGATGATCGTGGTCAGCAATTGGCTGGCCGCCTTGTCGTAGACCGCGAACTGGCCCTTGCGTGGCCGGATGCTGAAGCTCGGAGTGCCGAGCAGGCGCTGCTCGATCCTGTCGCCATAGAGGCCGGCGCAATTGACGATCGTCCGGGCGGAAAAACGGCCTTTTCCGGTCTCGATGGTCCAGACCGCACCGTCAAAAGCGCCGCTGGTCACCTCCGCGTCGAAGACGAAACGTCCGCCGGCGTCGATCGCCTGGATCGCATAGGCGAGGAAGGGTGACCAGGGGTCGATGATATGCTCTCCCGGCACCAGCAGCGCGGCGCGCGCGCTGTCCGAAAGCTGCGGTTCGCGCGCCAGGATTTGCTTCTGTCCGATGCAATGGGCATCGCTGACGCCGTTCTGGTGCGCCTGGGCTTCGAGTGTCGGCAGCCGGGCCTCTTCCTCCTCGTTCCAGGCGACCACCATCGCGCCGGTTTCGAGCAGCGGCAGGTTCATCGACTGGCGGATTTCCAGATATTCCCGATAGCCGCGCTGCATGCATTGCAATTCGAGGCTGCCCGGCGGTGCGTCGAAGCCGGTATGCAGGATGGCGCTGTTGGCCTTGCTGGTGCCGGAAAGGATGTCGGCGCCCTTTTCGAGCACCAGGACACGTTTTCCCGCCAGCGCCAGTCGCCGCGCGGTGGCGCAACCGACGACGCCGGCGCCGATGATGGCGATATCGTAGATCTCCCCGGTCATTCCGCCTCGCTGCCCTGGCTCGCCATCCGGGTTAGCATAGAGGCGAGATCATGGATAGGCATGAGCGCGGTCAGGACGCGTGGCCCGCCCTCAGCAGGCTGGTGAGGCCGCCCGCGACAGCGAGAACCGCACCCAATGCAAGGCCGATGCGCGGCGCCACGGCAAGTGGCGCCACTGTGAACAGCAGGGCCATGATCACCGCACCCAGCGTCTGGCCGGCAAGCCGGGCCGTGCCCTGCATGCCGCCGGCGGCACCACTGCGCTGCCTGGGGGCGGACATCAGCATGTTGCGGTTGTTGGGCGTCTGGAAGAAGCCGAAACCCAGTCCACAGATCATGGTCAGCGGCACGAGCGGGATCAGGTTTTTGCTGAAAGGGTAGAGCGCGCAGAGGATCAGGCCGACACCGAGGCATATGCCACCGGCGGCGCAGAGCCAGGCCGTTGGAATGCGCACCGACATCCGCCCGGAGACGGGTGCTGCGACAGCGACCGTCAGCGGCCAGGGCGTCATGTAGAGGCCGGTGGCGAAGGGCGATTGGCCGAGCGCGTGCTGCAGGTAGAAGGGCAGCGCCACGGAGCTGACCATCTGTGCGGTGAAGCAGCAGACCGAGGCGATGACGGAAATCCGGAATGGCGGGCTGCGCAATAGGTCGAGCGGGATGAGCGGCGCCTCGCGATGCATCTCCCGGCGCACCAGCGCCACCAGGCTGACGGCCGCGATGACCAGCAGCACGGCCGCGAGGACCGGCCGCGTCGTCAGCGAATCGACGCCGACCACCAGCGGCGCGAAGAAGCCGCCATTCAGTGCGACGCTGAGATAGTCGATCTTCCGCCCGGTTCCCTCATGTTGCGGCAAGGCGCGGCAGGCGATCAGCACGATGATGCCGACGGGGATGTTGACCGCAAACAGCCACGGCCAGCTCGAAACGGAGAGAATGCTGGCGCCGATCGTCGGGCCGGCGGCGGAAGACAGCGCCACGGCAAGCGCGTTCCAGCCGATGGCCGTGCCGACCAGCCGCTGCGGATAGGTGAAGCGGAGATTCGCGGCCAGGAGCGCCATGATCGCGGCGCCGCCGAGGCCCTGCAGGAAACGTGCGGCAATCAGCCAGGGCAGCGATGGCGATAGCGAGCAAAGCGCCGAGGCGGCGGTAAAAATCACCACGCCGAGGATGAAGACGCGTCGATAGCCGAAACTTTCGCCCAGCGCCGCGCAGGGCAGCAGCGCCACCACGAGCGAGATCTGGTAGCCGGTGACGACCCAGATCGATTCGGCCGGAGAGACGGCAAGTGTCTTCGAGATCGTCGGCAGCGCGACATTGGCGATGGCGCCATCCAGCACCGCGAGCACGATGGCTGCCAGCAATGCCGCCGCAGCGACGTATCGCCGCGGCGTCGGCAGCCCGTCTTCCTCCGCGGCATGCGCGGTCGCGATTGCGCTTGCGGACGGACGTGCCTGCAGCACACCCGTTTCATCCGCCGGGGGGCGATCGTGCATGCATTGTCTCCGATGAGTCGTTTGGGCGGGGCGTGCCGGGAAACTACCGCGTTTGCCTGCGATCGGAAAGTGCAAGCTCTTGCACTGCAGCATGTTCATTGTGCAATCTGCGTGGACGCAGTGTTGACGCAATAGACGGCACAACATGGCTCCGTCATGTTAAGAGCGTGACGCATTCCACATGCCAGAATTTCCCCAAAGGAGAACGAACTATGCCGGACCAAACGAAAGTCGCCGTGCTCGTCGGCAGCCTGCGCAAGCACTCCTTCAATCGCAAGGCAGCGCACGCGCTGGCAGCCCTGGCGCCCGAGACCCTGAAGCTCGACATTGTCGAGATCGGCGCGCTGCCGCATTACGACCATGACCTGGACGAAGAAACCCCGCCGCAGGCCTGGACCGAATTCCGCAACGCGGTCAATGCCCATCAGGCCGTGCTGTTCGTCACCCCGGAATATAACCGCTCCGTGCCGGGCGTGCTGAAGAACGCCATCGATGTCGGCTCGCGCCCCTATGGCAAGAGCGTCTGGGACAAGAAGCCCGCGGCGATCATGAGCATTTCGCCCGGCGCCATCGGCGCCTTCGGCGCCAACCATCACCTGCGCCAATCGCTGGTCTTCCTCAACATGCCCGCCATGCAGCAGCCGGAAGCCTATGTCGGTGGTGCCGCATCATTGTTCGACGATGAGGGCAACCTGGTCGAGAAATCGCAGGAGTTCTTCCTGAATTTCATCAATAGTTTTGCGACATGGGTCGAGAAGAATAAGGCTTGAGGGGTGGAGCCGATGCGGCGGCGCATGTGGCGTACCCCGCCGCCGCAACCCTCGTAGCTATAGCAGTCAATCCGACGGCAGCAATTCCGCCACCGCCGTCCAGAGATGGTAGAGCGAGCTCGCCGGAATAGACGTCGCAATCGAACGCCCATCGAGATCAAAACAATCACGCCACGTCCCGGCGGCCGTCTCTGCAAGATAAGTCTCGAATAGCGCCGCCGCCACGGCGTCAGCCTTCTCCAGATAGCTCTCATCCCCCGTCGCACGCGCCTGGGTGATATAGGCCTTGATCAGCTCCGCCTGTGGCCAGAGCCGGCGGCTCGGCTTCGCCGGAACGCCGTCCAGATCGGTTTCATCCACCAGGAAGGGCGTGCCGGCATCGATGCCGAGCTTGACGGTGGTCGCAAGAATCCTGCCGGTCAGGCTGCTCAAGTCCATGCCGGTAAATTGGGCGTAGCGGCCGACCAGCCAGACCCATTCCGCCATATGGCCGGGCTCGATGCGCCCTGATCCATAAGTATCGGACATCTCCCAGGCCGGACCGAAATATTCTCTGAGCGTATCGGTCGGATCGTGGAAGAACCGGGCGCGAAACAGGCCGTAGAGTTCGCCGGCGCGGGCCACATGGGCGGGATCGGCATCGGTTTCCCAGAGCGCCAGGAAGGATTCAAAGCAGTGCATATGCGGGTTCTGCCGCCGTGGAACGCTGCCGACGCTGTCTTCCGCCCAGCCGCCATGCGGGGCCGCGAGCGTGATGTCCATCGCCGCGATCAGTTCCTCGATCTGATCGCCATAGGCCGGCTTGCCGGTCGCCTCGGCCAGCCAGGCGAGCGCCAAGAGCACGCAGGCCGTGTCGTACAGGTCGCGTTCGGGATCGACGACCGTGCCGGTCTTGTAATTGATCGTCCGGGCAAAGCCGGGTTTGTCGCCGCCGATCCAGGCCGTGGCGCGGAGATTGGCGAAGGCGCGTTCGGCCTTGTCGAGCGCGCCTTCCGGCGCCACGCCGAGTGCGCTTGCCTGGGCGAAAACATAGATTTCGCGCGCTGCCGTGCGCGTCCGGACGACGCCGCTCGGATCGGCGGAACCATCGGTCTGCAGGCCTTCCATGAACTGG
The DNA here is from genome assembly GCF_056403555.1 of Rhizobium sp. P2_G2. Classification (NCBI taxonomy): domain Bacteria; kingdom Pseudomonadati; phylum Pseudomonadota; class Alphaproteobacteria; order Hyphomicrobiales; family Rhizobiaceae; genus Rhizobium; species Rhizobium sp. P2_G2. The sequence goes on along the minus strand of NZ_JBFUFF010000002.1, from coordinate 22,841 downwards.
CCGGCGTCGGCGTCGAAGGCCGTTTCGGCCCAGACCGGCAAGACGGCTTCGACAAAATAGTCCTTGAGGCGGTTAAGCGACACGCAATTCTCCATGGTCGGTCGACTGGTTTGGAAGGATACTAGGCGACTGTGGCAACTTATTTGAAATGAACAGTGAGCCGGCCGAAGATGCCGTAATCGGCGATCACGCTGTCACCGGGCAAAACGTCCACCGGTTTGACGCAGGTGCCGGTGATCACGACCTCGCCGGCATGGGCGGTCACGCCGATATCGGACAATTCGTTGACCAGCCAGGTCAGTGCGACGCGTGGATCGCCGAGCGCATTGGCACCGACCCCATCGCAATGTGATTTGCCGACGAGATCGGCCGAAACCTTGTGCTGCACCAGGTCGATGGATCGCCAGTCAAGTTCCGTTGCCGGACCGACCAGGACCAGATGGGCGCAGGCATTGTCAGCGATCAGCTGGGCTGCGCCGACGGCGCAGAAATTCTCGTAGCGGGAATCGGGAATTTCGATCGCCGGATGCAGCGAACCGACCGCCGCCATCACTTCGTCAACGCTATAGGGCATTTGCCTCGGCGGCAGGTCGGTGGCAAAGCGGAAGGCAAACTCGACTTCGGCCACCCGCATGTGATTGCCCGTGAGCGAGATCGTCGCGCCATCCGGCACGGCGCGCTCGGCCAGCAGCCGTCCCGCCAGCGGCCCGTTGACATTGATATGTTTTTGGCCGGCCCCGCTGGTGCCGGCAATCTTCCATCCGAACAGGGGTTTGGTAGAGGCGTCCATGACATGCGCCTGGATCGCATAGCCTTCGGCGCGGGTTGTGGGGCGGATTTCGGGGGGGAGATCCGGGATCAATGTGCCGTCGCTCCAATGGCGCCGCAGGAGCAGCGATGCCTCGCGTTGTGCGGAAAGCTCCAGCATTGATATTTTCCCCGCATTGTCTTCGGCCGCCATGTCCGTCAGACATGGCCGAAGCGGCGGCGGGCGTCAAGCCGTCCGGCAGGGCCGGTGGACGGTGATACCCCCCTCTGTCCTGCCGGACATCTCCCCCTCAAGGGGGGAGATTGGCCAGAGGCACGAACCTCGGTTCAAATATCTGCCGAGAACCTGGCTTGCGGCAGTTGTTTTGGGCACAGCGGGCGCCCCATCCAATCTCCCCCCTTGAGGGGGAGATGCCCGGCAGGGCAGAGGGGGGTGCAACTTGCTCCGGAGGGCGAGGGGTTAGCCCATCTAAGCCGGATGCTGCTGTACACTCAGCCCGCCATCGATCGTCAAACAAGTCGCATTCATAAACGGACACTCATCCGAGATCATGAATACCGCAGCCATGGCGATCTCCTCCGGCGTCGCGATCCGGCCGCCAGGATGCAGCCTCATCGTCTCCGCCTTGGCCGCTTCAGGATCGGTAAAGCTGTTCCAGTAGTCGATCACCTTCTGCGTAGAAACGTAGCCAGGCGCGATGGCATTCACCCGCACGCCCTTCGCCGCATATTCGAGCCCTAGCGATTTGGTCATGCCGAGCAGCGCATGCTTGGCGAGTGGATAAGGAAACGTATGCGGAATGATGGTGAAGGCATGCGTCGAGGCGATGTTGACGATTGCCCCGCCGCCCTCCTCGATCATCCCGGGCAGCACCGCCTTGCAGCAGTTCCAGGCGCCCTTCAAATTGATGTCGAAGCAGCGGTTCCATTCTTCGTCCGTCGTCGCCAGTGGCTCGGCAAAGACATTGACGCCGGCATTGTTGAGCAGCGCATTGATCTGCCCGATCGCCGTCGACGCTTCCGCGACAGCGGCGGCGATTGCTGCGGCGTCGGTGATATCGGCCGCTCGATAGCCGATGCGTGCGCCATCCGCCTTGAGCGCTTCCGCTTCCTGGGCAAGCAATGCACCGTCGCGATCGATCAGGAAGACGCTCGCATCTTCCCGGACAAAAGCCTTGGCGACGGCGAGCCCTATGCCCTGGGCGGCACCGGTAACGAAGATGCGCTTTGCGGTGAGCCGACCCATATTACCACTCGGCGACGCTGCCGTCCTGGTGCCGCCAGACCGGGTTGCGCCAGCGATGGCCTTCCTTGGCGCGCTCGATCACATAGGCCTCGTCGACCTCGACGCCGAGGCCCGGACCCTGCGGGACTGTGACGAAACCGTCGGCATAGTGGAACACCTCCTTGTTGGAGATGTAATCGAGGATGTCGTTGCCCTGGTTATAGTGGATGCCGAGGCTCTGTTCCTGGATGAAGGCATTGTGGGAGACGGCATCGACCTGCAGGCAGGCGGCGAGCGCGATCGGGCCGAGCGGGCAATGCGGCGCCAGCGCCACGTCATAGGCCTCGGCCATGGCCGCGATCTTGCGGCATTCGGTGATGCCGCCGGCATGCGACAGGTCCGGCTGGATGATGTCGACATAGCCGTCCGACAGGACATGCTTGAAATCCCAGCGCGAGAACAGCCGCTCGCCGAGTGCGATCGGCGTCGAGCAATGGTTGGCGATTTCCTTCAAGGCTTCGCGGTTTTCCGACAGCACCGGCTCCTCGATGAACATTAGCTTGTAGGGCTCGAGCTCCTTGGCGAGCACCTTGGCCATCGGCCGATGCACGCGGCCGTGGAAATCGACGCCGATGCCGATATAGGGGCCGATCGCCTCGCGGATCGTGGCGATGGTCTCGACCGCCTTCTCGACCTTGTCATAGGTGTCGACGATCTGCATTTCTTCGCAGCCGTTGAGCTTGATCGCCTTGAAGCCGCGGGCGACCACTTCCTTGGCATTGTTGGCGACGTCGGCTGGCCGGTCGCCGCCGATCCAGGAATAGACCTTGATCGTATCGCGGCACTGGCCGCCGAGCAGCGAATGGATCGGCTGTCCCAGCCACTTGCCCTTGATGTCCCAGAGCGCCTGGTCGATGCCGGCGATCGCCGACATGTGTATCGCGCCGCCGCGATAGAAGCCGGCACGATACATGACCTGCCAATGGTCCTCGATCCGCATCGGGTCCTTGCCGATCAGATAATCAGCCAGCTCATGCACGGCGGCCTCGACCGTCAGCGCCCGGCCCTCGACCACTGGCTCGCCCCAGCCGACGACGCCCTCGTCGGTCTCGATCTTGAGGAAGCACCAGCGGGGTGGCACGATGTAGGTGGTGAGCTTGGTGATCTTCATGCGATGCTCTCTATGTTGATCATTTTGTACGGCCGATGACCCGCTCGGCCGCCGCGAGATCGCGGCCAGCCAGATCGAGCATACGATTGGAACAGTCCCGCGCCCCGGTCTTGTCGCGCATGCGCAACGCTTCAACGAGTTCGCCATGCACGATCACGGCGTCCTCGCGGCTCTCGACGGCGACATTGGAGGCATGCAGTGCGTAATGCAGTGCGGCATGGATGGCGCTCGACAGGCGCCGGAACACCTGGTTGTGGCTGGCGTTGAGCAGCACCGTATGAAACTGCATGTCGGCCTCGGTGAATTTCTCAGGGTCGCGGCTTGAATCGCGCATGCCCTGCCAGGCGCGTTCGAGATCGGCGATCTCCTGCGTGCTGGCCCGCTCCGCCGCGAGTTCCGCCGCCGCTGGTTCGATCGTCCGGCGCGCTTCGAGGATGCAGCCGAGCAGGTCGAAATCCCTGATGTAAGGCCCCATCCATTCGAGCACGTCGGCATCGAGGATGTTCCATTCGTCCTTGTCGCAGACCGTGGTGCCGATACGCGGCTTGCCGCGCACCATGCCCTTGGACTCCAGCACTTTCAGGGATTCGCGGATGACGGTTCGGCTCACCCCATAGAGGTCGCAGAGATCGTTCTCGCGCGGCAGCGGCGAGCCGGCCGGGTAGCGGTCGGAAAAGATGTCCTCGGCGATCGCCGCTGTCACATTGCGGCGCACGCGCGGCCGGCGCGCAACCTGCGTGCCCTCTGCCTCATCCTGCCGTTCGACCGTATCCAACAATGCCTCCGCTTCGCTTCCCTGGCGGTTTCGAACCTCAATATCCGAATTCGAACCGCTTTGCGACAATTCCTCCAGTGACGACTTTTCGCGATCACCGATTTCCCTTCTATCCAAATCATCATACAAAGGCAATTGACTGGTATGATGATTTAGAATAATTCATTAGACGCTGCCTGGGAGGCAGACCAGAGATCAGGGAGAGAGACATGCGCTCGTTCAAAGCCGCCATTCTGGCCGGCACATTCGCCATCATGGCGGCCAGCTCCGTATTCGCCGCCGACGTCAAGATCGGCTTCATCGTCAAGCAGCCGGAAGAGCCGTGGTTCCAGGACGAATGGAAATTCGCCGAACAGGCCGGCAAGGAAAAGGGTTTCACCGTCGTCAAGATCGGCGCCGAAGATGGCGAAAAGGTCCAGTCGGCGATCGACAATCTCGGCGCCCAGGGTGCGCAGGGCTTTATTATCTGCACGCCGGACGTCAAGCTCGGACCGGGCATCGTCGCCAAGGCAGAAGCCAACCAGCTCAAGCTGATGACCGTCGACGACCGCCTCGTCGGCGCCGATGGCAAGCCGCTCGAAGACGTGCCGCATATGGGCATTTCCGCCACCAAGATCGGCGAGGCCGTCGGCCAGTCGATCATCGACGAAATGAAGAAGCGCGGCTGGGACATGAAGAATGTCGGCGCGATCCGCGTCTCCTACGATTCACTTCCGACCGCCGTCGACCGCGTCGAAGGCGCGATCTCCGTGCTGAAGAAGGCCGGCTTCCCCGCCGACAATATCTATGACGCGCCGCAGGCCAAGACCGACACAGAAGCGGCGCTGAATGCCGCCACCACCGTGCTCAACAAGCATGCCGATGTGAAATACTGGGTCGCCTTCGGCCTCAACGACGAAGCCGTACTCGGCGCCGTCCGCGCGTCGGAATCGGTCGGCATCCCGGCCGCCAACTTCATCGGCGTCGGCATCGGCGGTGCGGATTCGGCGATCAACGAGTTCAAGAAGCCGACCGCGACCGGTTTCTTCGCCTCCGTGATCATCTCGCCGAAGCGTCATGGCTACGAGACGGCGCTCAACATGTATGATTGGATCGCCAACGGCAAGGAGCCGCCGAAGCTGACCCTGACCTCCGGCTCGCTCGCCCATCGCGACGACTACGACAAGGTCCGCAAGGACCTGGGCATCGAATAAAACCCGGGGTGATCCTTCCAGGATGATCACTATCATCCTCCCAAGGTGATTTTTGCCCGGTGGCAGCGTGACCTGCCGCCGGGATGTCTGGCAGGGCAACAATGGCTTTCCTCGAATTCAATCACATTTCCAAGGGCTATCCGGGCGTGCAGGCGCTGAAGGACGTTTCCTTTCCGGTCGAGAAGGGCGCGGTCCATGGCCTGATGGGCGAAAACGGTGCCGGCAAGTCGACGCTGATCCGCGTGCTCTCCGGCGACCAGCATGCCGATACCGGCACGATCACCATCGACGGCGTCGAGCAGAAATATGCCTCTGTTCGCGATGCCTTCCACGCCGGCGTCGTCGTCATCCATCAGGAACTGCAACTGGTTCCGGAACTGACTGTCGCCGAAAACCTCTGGCTCGGCCGCTTTCCCGCCAAAGGCGGGGTGATCAGCGGCCGGACATTGGTCGATACGGTCAAGCAGCGGCTCACCGAAATCGGCATCGACGTCGATCCGAACGCCAAGGTCTCTTCGCTCTCCATCGGCGCCCGGCAGATGGTCGAGATCGCCAAGGCCGTCATGGTCGAGGCCCGCGTCATCGCACTGGACGAGCCGACCTCGTCGCTTTCCTCGCGTGAAAGCGAGATCCTCTTCGAGCTTATCGGCAAGCTCAAGGCCAAGGGCACGGTCATCCTCTACGTCTCGCATCGGCTGGACGAGATTTTCCACCTCTGCGACAGCCTGACCGTGCTGCGCGATGGCAAGCTTGCCGCCCATCACCCGCGTGTCGCCGATATCAGCCGCGATCAGGTGATCGCCGAAATGGTCGGCCGCGAAATCAGCAATATCTGGGGCTGGCGCGGCCGTCCGCTCGGCGAGGTCAGGCTGAATGTCAGCGAGCTTTCCGGCCGCAAGCTGCCCAAGCCGATCAGCTTTTCGGTTCGCAGCGGTGAGATTCTGGGCTTTTTCGGCCTGATTGGCGCCGGCCGCAGCGAGATGGCGCGCCTGCTTTTCGGCGCCGATCATCGCCACTCGGGCTCGGTGATCATCGACGGCGTCGCTGTGGCGTCGAACAATCCGGGTGCCGCCATTCATGCCGGCATGGTGCTTTGCCCGGAGGATCGAAAAGCCGATGGCATTATCCAGGGCCGCTCGATCGAGGAAAACATCGCGATCTCCTCACGCCGGCATTTCTCGCCCTTCGGCATTCTGAGCATGAGCAAGGAAGCCTCGTTGGCCGACCAGTTCATCGCCAAGCTCAAGGTCCGCACGCCGTCGCGAAAACAGGACATCATCAATCTCTCCGGCGGCAACCAGCAGAAGGTCATCCTCGGCCGCTGGCTCTCAGAACAGGGCATCAAGGTCTTGGTGATCGATGAGCCGACACGCGGCATCGACGTCGGCGCCAAGTCGGAAATCTATGAGATCCTCTATGACCTCGCAGCCGGCGGCATGGCGATCGTGATGATCTCCAGCGAACTGCCCGAGGTCATGGGCGTGTCGGACCGCATCATCGTCATGTGCGGCGGCCGTGTGTCGGCCACCGTCGAACGTGCGGATTTCAATGAACGCACCATTCTCGCCGCCGCCCTTCCCGATAAGAACGCAGCAGCCCACTGACAGGAACGATCTCGATGAATTCGTTGAAAAAACTCTTTCTCGGCGAACAGGGGCTGGTGATGATTTTCGCCGCCGCCTTCGTGATCGTGGCGTTGACGGTGCCGAATTTCATGACCGAGCGCAACATGCTCGGCCTGCTGCAGTCGGTCGTCACCATCGGCATCGTCGCCTGCACGATGATGTTCTGCCTGGCCTCGCGCGATTTCGACCTTTCGGTCGGCTCGACGGTGGCTTTTACCGGCATGATCTCGGTCATGGCCTCCAACGTCACCGGCTCGATCCCGCTCGGCCTGTTGGCAGCCGTGATCTGCGGCGGCATTGTCGGCCTCATCAACGGCGTGGTCATCGCCCGCTTTCGCATCAATGCGCTGATCACCACGCTTGCGACCATGCAGATCGTCCGCGGTCTTGCCCTGATCGCCTCGGATGGCCGCGCCGTCGGCATCAACGACCCGGCCTTCTATCAGCTGGCTTTGTCGAAATTCCTCACCATCCCGACGCCGATCTGGGTGATGGCGCTGCTCTTCATCGTCTTCGGCTTCGTGCTCAACCGCACCGTCTTCGGCAAGAACACGCTGGCCATCGGCGGCAACCCGGAAGCCTCGCGGCTGGCCGGCGTCAATGTCGCCAATATGCGCATCTGGATTTTTGCGCTACAGGGCCTCGTCTGCGCCATTGCCGGCATCCTGCTCGCCTCGCGCATCACCTCGGGCCAGCCGAATGCCGCCACCGGCCTCGAACTCTCGGTCATCTCGGCTTGCGTGCTCGGTGGCGTGTCGCTGGCTGGTGGTCGCGCGGCGATGACCGGCGTCATCGTCGGCGTGCTGATCATGGGCATCGCCGAAAACGTCATGAACCTGCTCAACATCCAGGCCTTCTATCAATATGTCGTGCGTGGCCTGATCCTGCTGATCGCTGTCCTGCTCGACAATCTCCGCTCCTCGGCCGCCGGCCGGCGGAACTGATCGGCGGGCGAATTTTCTGGCTGACCGGTGATCCAGTCACGGTCAAAAGCCGTATAGCCTGACGCGTAGCGCTGACGCCCCTACCGTATGGCGCTTCGCGTAACTTGCCGGACACGGGCGGTACCCCATAATGCGCCCGTGTCCATTCCTCCTTTCTCTGCTGATCCGTTCATCCCGTCTTTGCAGTTGACGGATGGATCGCGAGCCTGTTCAAACGGTGCTGCGAACCGGGTATGCGGAGGACAGTCATGGCGGCCAGCAATCAGGGCAAATCGATCGCCCAGCTTTCGGTATTGATCCAGCAAAGTGCGCTCGACCCGGTGGCATTGACCGAGGAGACGCTCGACGCCATCCGCAATTATCGCGACCAGTCGGTGTTTATTACGCTGACGCCGCTGCGCGCCATGGCCGAAGCGGAAGCCTCTTCGAAGCGCATCAAAGCCGGCCGTTCGCTCGGCGTGCTCGATGGCATTCCGATCGCCTGGAAGGATTTGTTCGACCTCGAAGGCATGGTGACCACGGCCGGGTCGAAAGTGTTCGCCCGCGAAAAGCCGGCAGAGACCGATGCGGCAATCGTCGCCAATCTCGCAGCCGCCGGCATGGTCGCGGTCGGCCGCACCAATATGAGCGAATTCGCCTTTTCCGGCCTCGGCATCAACCCGCATTACGGCACGCCGGAAAATCCGCATGCCACAGACGTGCCGCGCATTCCCGGCGGTTCGTCGTCCGGCGCCGGCGTCGCCGTTGCGGCAGGTTTGGTGCCGGTGGCGATGGGCACCGATACCGGCGGCTCGATCCGCATCCCCGCCGCTTTCAACGGCATTGTCGGCTACAAAGCCACGCGCGGCCGCTATTCGATGCAAGGCGTCTATCCGCTGGCCAAAAGCCTGGATTCACTGGGGCCTCTTGTCCGTACGGTGCAGGACGCGGTTTGGATCGATGCGGCAATGCGTGGTGTGACTGCGCCGGAGGTGCAACGCGGATCGCTCGCCGATCTTTCGCTCGTGGTGCCGACGACCACGGTTTTCGACGAAACGGAAGAGGGCGTGGTCGCTGCGTTCGAAGAAGCAATTAGCCGCCTGACAAAAGCCGGCGTGAGAGTGCGGCGACAGGCTTTCCCGCTGTTTGCCGAGCTTTTCGCGCTGATGGCGGAGCACGGCCCTCTCGTGACAGCCGAGGCCTATGCACTGCATCACGATCGCGTCCTCGGACCGGACGCAGCCAATATGGATCATCGCGTCGTGCTGCGCGTCAAGCTTGGCGAGAAGACGTCGATGGCGGGCTATGTCGATATTCTCAACGCCCGCGATCGGATGATCGCCGACATGGCGAAGACGATCGAACCGGGCGAAATCCTGGTGTCGCCGACGCTGGCACATGTGGCGCCGCCGATCGCGCCGCTGGAGCGTGACGACGATCTTTTCATCCGCGTCAATGCCAAGACCCTGCGCAACACGCTGATCGGCAATTTCCTCGATTGGTGCGGCGTATCCATCCCCTGCGGCACGGGCGATGCCGGCATGCCGGTCGGCCTGCTGCTGTCGGGCCTGCCGCGCACCGACGAGCATCTGTTAAGCGCCGCGCTGGCGCTTGAAGACATCGTGAGAGGTTGAGCCATGTCGAACCACACCGTCATCACTGATATCGCCAACCGCCGGGCCGACTGGGATCGCCTCTATGCCGGTTATGCGGCTTTCTACAAGGTCGAGCAGACGGCTGAAATGCGCGATCGCGTCTGGGGCTGGATTGGCGAGGGGCGGATCGTCTGCCTGATGGCGCTCGACGCAGAGGGCCGACCGGTCGGCATCGCCCATATCCGTGAATTCCTGCGGCCGCTCAGCGCCACCGTTGCCGGCTATCTCGATGACTTGTTCGTCGATCCCAACCTGCGCGGCTCCGGCATTGTCGACGATCTCTTCGCCGCGGCGAAGGAACTCGGCCGCTCGCGCAACTGGTCGGTGATCCGCTGGATCACGGCGGAGAACAATTATCGCGCCCGCGCGGTCTATGACAAGGTCGCCACGCGCACCGTCTGGGTCACCTACGACCTCGCGCCCTGAAAGGCTCCAGCCCGCGTGGAAGACGATCCGAATGACCGCGACAAGGCGCCGGCGCTCGCCGGTCTTTACGATGCCTTGAAACTGCCGCGAAACAGCTGGTTGAGATCTGTGACGACCGCTGCTGCCGACTCTCCGCCGGTCAGGCCGGCATTGATGCGATCGGATGCCGCCTGCTGGAACGCCATGTAGCCATTGTGCCGCGGCCGAACCCAGGCGGCTTCCAGCGTCGCCCGCGTGCAGCGGTAGAAATCGGCCGTTGCCGCATTGACCGCGTTATCCTCCCAGGCGTCGGCATGGCCGGGCTGGCCGCCGGAGGCGGCGTAAAGCCCCTTCTGCACCTCGCCGCTGGCGATCCAGTAGGCGAAATCGACTGCTTCCTTCGGCGCCTTGCTGAAAGCCGAGACGGCGATACCGGTGCCCCCCAACGCCGAGCCCTTCGGGCCATCGCTGCCGGCGACGGGAATGTCGGCGAACTTCAGCAGATTGGGCCTGAAGCCGGCCATCGAATAGCTGACATAGCCATAGCCCAGAGGAGAACAGGCGATGGTCGAGCCGGCTTCGGCCATCCGTTCGTAAACAGCGATCGGGTCCATGTCGAAGCAAGCGGGATCGACGAGATCGGCGATCTCGCGCATCATCCCGAAGACTGCGGCGCCGGTCTTTGCGTCGATCAGGTCATTCGGGCCATCCGTATGGCAGGGCTTGCCGAGATTGCCGGAGAGCGTGAAGAAGGTCATCAGCGTATGCGGTGGCCTGAGCGCCAGGAGCACGCGGGCGTCACGCGCCAGCGCCAGCATGTCGCTCCATGTCTTCGGCGCTTCCCTGATCAGGTCGGGCCGATAGGCCTGCACTTGTGTCGCCGTATCGATCGGGAAACCCCATTGCCGGCCCTGCCAGTTGTAGCTCGGATAGGAGGCGCCGACACTGCCGTCGGCGAGTGCTTTGCGCTCGGCCTCGCGGCCCTCGATATCGAGCGGCAGCAGGCATTTCTCATGCGTGATCTGGCCGACATGCGGATGATCGATGACGATCATGTCATAGGCCCGCGCCAGTTCCTCCACCGGAAAGCTCTCGAAATCCTGCAGCGAGCGCTTGTCCCATTCGACCGTGACGCCGGTCTTTTCCTTCCACAGCGTCGAGCAGGCGACCATCGGGTCATAGCCGCGCGGATGGCTCCAGGTCATGCCCTTCAGCGTCACGCTCATAGGCCGAACTCCTTGCGGATCGCGTCGCTGTGCTCGCCGATGCGCGGTGCCGCGCGGGTGAATTTCGGCCTGATGCCGTTGACGCGCAGCGGCGACCGCGTCGTTGCGATCGAGACATTGTCCTCACGGGTAACGGTCTGCAGCATGTCGAGCACTTCAAAGCCTTCGCTGGCCAGCAACTCGTCCCACTTCAACACCTTGGCGCACCAGATATCGGCTGGTTCGAGGATCGCCAGCCATTCGGCGATCGTCTTGGTTTCGATCTTTTCCGAGATCAGCTTCTTGATCTCGTCGCGTTCTGTGAACCAGGTCGAGGGATTGTCGCTGAAGGCGGCCAGTTCCGGGATTTCCAGCAATTTTTCGATCTTGGCGATCGGCGTCATGGCGATCGCCAGATAGCCGTCCTTGGCCGGATAGACGCCATAGGGCGCCGAGAGATAGGCATGCGCGCTGCGGAAGGCGGAACGTTTCGGCAGGCGCTGGCCATCATTGAGATAGGTGGTCAGCACTTCGAACTGGAAGTCGACCAGCGCTTCGAGCAGGCTGGTCTCGACCTTGCCGCCCTTGTTGGTGATGCCGCGGCGGACAAGTGCGGCCAGAATGCCCTGACAGGCGGCCGCACCCGCGAGCATGTCGCCGACGGCGAGCCCGAACGGCACCGGCCCCTGATGCTCGTCGCCATTCAGCCACATCACGCCGGAGCGCGACTGCGCCAGCAGGTCCTGGCCAGGACGCTTGACCCAGGGACCGTCCTCGCCATAGCCGCTGATCGAGGCATAAACGATGCGCGGATTGATCTGGTTGACGGCTTCATAGTCGAGGCCCAGCCGCTCGATCACGCCCGGCCGGAAATTCTGGATCATCACGTCGGCCTTAGAGAGCAGGGTCTTCAGCGCCCGCATGTCGTCCTCGTTCTTGAGGTCGATGGCGAGGCTTTCCTTGGCGCGGTTGATGGCATGGAAAATGGTCGAGTCCCCGCCGATCTCGGTGTCGCTGAGATAGAGCCGGCGCGACAGGTCGCCTCCGTCAGGCCGCTCGATCTTGATCACCCGCGCGCCGAGATCCATCAGCCTCAGCGAGCAATAAGGCCCGGAAAGGAACTGGCTCATATCGACGACGACAAGGCCGCTGAGCGGCAATTCGGTCTCGGTGGTCATGGTCTCACTTTTCGGTCCTACCGACGACATCGCCGGGATTTTTGTATTTCACCGTCTGCAAACGCTCGCAGCAGAGCGCCAGCGCGTCCTCGCCCTTGAACACGTCACAGGAGGCGTGGACCAGGCCCACGTCCCTGTAGCGGGGCCTTTTGTTCATGTTGGTGCGGGTCGTGTCACCGATGAAAACCGGCTTGATGAAGCGCAGCCTGTTTTCGACACGCTTCCGGTCGCGGTCTCCTCCGTCGCGCTTTCTTCGGTAATATTCTTATTTGAAGAGTATTTTCACATATGGATTGAATTTGCAAGCCCGCGGATGAAGATGTGGCTGGACAAAATGCGGCGGTGCGGTGAAAAGCAGCCACGGCACATGTTGGGAGGAAGAAATGGCATCGAAATATCTGGCCTTCGTCGGCACGCTCAATCGCGAGGCACCATATTTCCAGGGTGCGCGCGGCAAGGGTCTCGTCGTCTACAGTTTCGACGAGGATACGCTCGCCGTGGAGGAGCTGGCGAATGCGCCGGAGATCGAGAATCCGACATTCCTGTCGGTCGATGCCTCCGGCACCCATGTCTATGCCAATTCGGAGATTTTCGGCTGGAAGGAAGGCCTGGTCTCCGCCTATCGCTTCAATCGCGAGACGAAGGTGCTCGACTATATCAACATGCAGGCGACGCTCGGCAGTATCGCCGCGCACAACATGGTGAGCCGCGATGGCGGCAAACTGCTCGTTGTCAATTACGGCACGGGCGAGAGTGGCCCCGACCAGTCGGTCGCGGTTTTCGATATCCGCCCCGATGGCGGTCTCTCCGCTCCGGTCGCCAGCACTCGTCAAACCGGAACGGGACCTGATGCCGACCGTCAGGAGCGCAGCCATGCCCACAGCGTCACCGAACTGATCGGCGGCGGACGGGCAGTGGTCGCCGATCTCGGCAGCGATACGCTGACAACCTACAGCCTGAAAGCCGACGGCACTCTGGAACGCCTCGCCGTGTGTGAAACCGCGCCCGGCGCCGGACCGCGGCATGTGGCGCTGCATCCGGATGGCGAGCTGATCTTCCTGATGAATGAGCTCAATTCGACCGTCGCCAGCTTCCGGCTCGATCGCGCCAGCGGCGCGCTGACCCAGCTCGATGCCCAGCCGGCGGTTCCAGCCGAAGCGCGAGCATCCAACTATTGCGCCGATATCCAGATCTCGCCGGACGGGCGCTTCATCTATGGTTCGAACCGCGGCCATGACAGCGTCTCGTGCTTCGCCGTCGATGCGGCGAGCGGAAAACTGTCGCTGGTCGGCTTCTTTCCCTGCGGCGGCGCCACACCGCGCAATCTGGCGATCACGCCATCCGGCAAGCATCTGTTCTCCGCCAACCAGAATGGCGATCGCATCTCGATCTTCGCCCGTGACGCGGAAACGGGAACGCTTACCGATACCGGCAAGTCGATCGAGGTCGGCACGCCGATGTGCGTGAAATTCTCGACCTGAAAACCTCACCATGCGCATGTGCAGCCGGAGAAATGGTACCCGGCTGCACGGTAAGTTACCTTAAATTCTTTCTCCTAGATTAGGCCCCCAGTGAGTCGAACCGATTCGAATCGCATGAGGGACAATCATGGTAAGTGCAGTTTCCAGTGCATCCACGACAGCGACGGCAGCATCGGCCTCGTCGTCTTCGGACAGCAGCAGCAAGACGGCGGAATTGAAGGCCGAACTGGCCGATAAGCAGAGCCAGTTGGCGAAGGCAAAGACCGACCAGGACAAGGCCGCGCTCAACGCAGAAATCACCCAGCTGAAGGCAGAGATCGCGGCGGCCCAGACCACGGGCGATTCGAGCAGTGCTTCTGCTTCGAACGCCTCCCCCAAGACGCACAAGTGGGACGACGCCAAGCAGAAGGGCAACTTCAACACCGCCGACAAAGCCGGGCCGGAAAGCAAGATGTCCAGCGCCAACATGGACGTGCTGATGCGCATGGGCCAGCAGGGCGGCATGATGCCCCGCGGTGGCATGGGCGGCCCGCAGGACATCTCGAAAATGTATTCGAACATGGATGGCGACAGCGACGGCAAGGTCACCAAGGACGAATTCGTCTCCGCCAATGCCGACCGCATGGGCAAGGACCAGGCCGCCAAGGTCTACTCCGAGATTGACACGCAGAACACCGGCTCGATCACCGAGGACCAGTTCGCCCAGAGCGTGAAGCAACACGATCGCGGCGGCGGTAATTGGATGGGACCGCCGGATGGCGGCATGCCGCCGGCTTGGGGCGATCAATCTGACGATGCGACGACGGATGACTCGACGACAGCGGTCGCCGCCTGATCAGGCGCCTATGGAGCCTGACGTCCGTCGCGATAAAACCAGGCGGATAAGAACAGGACTCAGCAACAGAAGCAGCGCCGCCCCGATTGCATAGAACGTCGGGCGGTGCCGCGTCAGGTTTTCCCAATGCGGCCGGACGAAATCGGCCGTGTTGAAGCTCTCGCCGGAGAACTGGCAGCCGATCAGCGCGGCCCCGGTGCGCACGACATCAGCATCGATATCGGAAATCAGCGCATTTGCCTGGGCGGAAACGTCGGGCATGTCGCGCATATGGAAGAGCAGTGCCTTGGCGCCTGAAAGATAAGCGTGGGCGCATTCGTTGAACGGGCTCAGTTCGTCGGTGATCGCGCCCGGTGCGATACCCCAGAGACAGTAGGAATATTGGATCGCGCCAAAATTCAGCAATGTCCGGAAGGTCGAATCGGTCTTGTTGACCTGTCCGGCGATCAACAGGATGCGGCTGCGATATTGTGAAATGATCGCCATCTCGCCATGGGAGAGGCTGGGGATCGGGATGCCTGACGTATTGCTCGGCTTGTAATTGCCGTGCGCCAGGGTCTGACTGGCCAGAAGCCCCAGGAAAACCGCAACAACGATACGCAGCAATGCCATGTTGGACCTCGCGCCCAAAACAATTCGGCCGCCACGGTTGGCGGCCGAATCTTGTTTCGCATCAGCGCGCCAAAGACGGCCGATAAGCGCCCCGTTTGATCATTAAGCGCTCGGCAGCCCAGCCGAACAGCAAGCCGCAAACGCCCCACAGAGCTGCATGCATGCCGAGATTGGCAAGGCGGAAATTCCACAGCACATAGGCTGAGAAATTCTCTGGAACCTCATTGATCACAGGCAGGAGAGCCTGCACGACAGCGATGAAGATAATATAGGCGAGACCGGCGGCAATAATGCCGTTCCATGCGCCGAATTTCGCTGCGAGATTGCGAGCCAGCATAAACGCCAGAACCATGCCTACCACTGAAGCGAGGATCAGAACGAAGAACAATTCGGTGCGAACGCCGATTGTATCCGGGTTGCCGACAGCGGGCGGATTGGCCGGATATTTCAGTTCGGGCACTGCGATCACGGCGATAAAGCCGGCAACCGCCACAATAGCAGCCGTACCGCGCGGACCGAGCCCGCCGAGACGGCCATAGGCAAAGGCGAAAGTCAGCGACAGAAGACCGCCAATCGCGGCGCCGATGATGAGTGTGCCATTGAACAGCCCGCTACCGGACTGAGTGGCGCGGCTAACCAACTCTGGCTCCTGGGCCTTATGCTCTTTCTTGGCTTGCTGTTCTTCAAAAGCGATGGCGCGATCCACCATGGGTTCGCCAAAAATCTTGCCGACACCGAATGCCAAAATAGCAGCAATCAGCCCGACAATCATGCCGCGCAGCAATAGTTGTCCGGTCATGTTGGAAACCCTTTAGTGGCAGGGAAATCCGAGCAGGTGACGGGCGTCATGGAAATATTCATGGACTCCCATGCCCGAAATCAGCGAGGTCGCACCTTCTTCGGCACCGACGAAATAGATGCCGATCATCAGGAGAAGGCCGGCGAAGACGGCCCAGGGAAGGACCTGGCCGAGCGGAATCGGAGCCGGGATAGCGATCGTGTTGTTGAGGGTAGTATCGGACATTTCAGTCTCCGTGAATGGCGCGTTCAACCTAGAAGTGACGTTCTATCGCAAATCGGGGTCTGGCTCTCGTCCGGAGACGATGACAGTGGCGCGACCGCGCCAGATTTCCACTGGCTTCCCGCCTGCGATCAAGCAGTCATATCAGCGTGACCCTAGCGCGTCAACAAAAGCCCAGCATGCCGGATTGCGGCGTCGGATAGTGATTTTTTGGCAAGGGTGGGGTCAGGCGCCGCCGGCGACAGTCCGCAGACGGCCGATGTCTGGGACGGTGACATTGCGATTGTCGACGACGCTGATCACGCCATCCATTCTCAGCCGGGTGATCTGGCGGCTGACCGTCTCGATCGTCAGGCCGAGGAAATCGGCGATCTCCTGGCGGGTCAGCGGAATGTCGAACTCGATCTCGTCGTCGGCTTCCGGTTCGTAATGTGCGGCCAGCAGATGCAGGAAACTCGCGACCTTCTCGCGCGCGGTCTTGCGGCCGAGCGTCAGCATCCAGTCACGGGCATCGTCGAGTTCCGCCAGCGCCTGATTGTGCAGGCGGTGCTCCAGTTCTGCGCAATTGCCGACCATGCGATCCATCGCCGCCTTGGAGACGGCGCAGATCTCGACATCGGTGGCCGCCTCGGCGGTCAGCGCGCTTTCGCGGGCGAAGGGACGGCCGAGGAAATCCGGTGCGAATTGCAGCCCGACGATCTGCTGACGGCCGTCCTGCATTACCTTGGTGAGTTTGACCACGCCCTTGAGGATATTGGCGTAGGAGACAAGCTTTTCGCCCTGGCCGAGCAATTCGCCGCCATGGCTGATTTTCTTGCGCACGGCGTACCGGCTGAGTTCGCGGAGTTGCGCCGGCGTCATCGCGCCGCAGACGCCGCCGCGCCTGGCTTCGCAGGCCATGCAGGTGGCGGGAATGACTGAATTGCAGGGTTCCTTGCGCAGCGCTTGCATCGATATGTCCTCAAACCTTCCTGCAAGATAGGGGTGCTGGCAGTGTCTGCCAACTGAGACCAATGGCGGATAGTTTTAGCGACGAATCGGCTGATGACGTTGATCGAGATCAAGGTCGACAGCGATAAAGCCTGCCGGCGCGGGCATTCAGCCGGTCGGTCGCGGCAATGTTCGGCGCCTGTCTCGGCGCCTGTCGCCAATCAGTGGCGGTCCGAGGGTGCGGCGGCCATCAGGCCGAGCGTGGCGAAATAGTCGCGCTCAAACGCGATGTGGCGTCGCACCGATTCGAAAAACCCCCTGAGCATGTAGCCCGTGGCCTCCATGTTGACGTCGCCGCGTCCGGTACCGAGCATCAGCAGGCGCTCGGCCAGTTCATCGGCGAAACATTCGTCCTCGAAATGCTCGAATTTCAACCGTGCCAGCGTCTTGGCGAAATCGGGCGACGCGAGCATGCGTGCCTCGAATGCAGGGAAGAGGACATTGTCCTCATAGTGATGCACACCGCGAATGAGCGGCCCAAGCGCCTTGGCCGCGTAGATGCATTTCTGGCGATTGATCATGCGCGGCAGGGAATCGGCAATGTCCTCCAGTTCGTTGCAGAGCCGCAATTGCTCGTCATGAGCCTGCTGCCACCGGTCCAGCGGAGCGCAGGGATCCGGCGTGGCAGCGGGCTTGCCTGGAAAGCGGATGATTTTCACTGCCTGCTCCTTCGTGCTCCCGGCGAAATCATCGGCCAAGTCTTCGGGAGAAAGGCTGAATTGGCGTTGATCTGGGTCAAGGCCGCCTCTGACCGGTGTGAGATGTTCGGCCGACAGTCGGGAAGGTTGGTGCCTCCCGCCGCGCGCTGGCAGGGCCGGCGCGACACTCATTGACGTCGGGGACAACAATGAACAACTATCCGATCGAGACCGCGCTGGTTGCGCTAGGCGCCTTCGTGGTGCTGCTCGCCGCTGGCTTTGCCCATGACAGCCTGTTCCAGGCGCATATGTGGGTCGCCTTCATCACCCTTCTCATCGGCACGATCCTGCTGCTGCGGCGTGTGCGGTTCGCGCCTGCCGGCGTGATCATGCCGGCGCCGGATCGCAGCGGCTATATGGATGACGTGATCCGTTATGGCGTCATTGCCACCGTCTTCTGGGGCGTCGTCGGCTTCCTGGTCGGCGTCGTCATCGCGGCGCAACTCGCCTATCCGGACCTGAACTTCGGCCCCTATTTCAATTTCGGCCGGCTGCGGCCGCTGCATACGTCAGGCGTCATCTTCGCCTTTGGCGGCAATGCGCTGATCTGCACCTCGCTCTATGTCGTGCAACGCACCTGCCGGGCGCGGCTCTTCGGCGGCAGCCTGCCCTGGTTCGTCTTCTGGGGTTATCAGTTCTTCATCGTCATGGCCGCGACCGGCTATCTTCTGGGCATCACCCAGGGCCGCGAATATGCCGAGCCGGAATGGTATGTCGACCTCTGGCTGACGGTGGTCTGGGTCGCCTATCTCGTGGTCTTCCTCGGCACGATCCTGAACCGCAAGGAGCCGCATATCTATGTGGCCAACTGGTTCTATCTCAGCTTCATCGTCACCATCGCCATGCTGCATATCGTCAACAACCTGGCGGTCCCGGTCTCCTTCCTCGGCTACAAGAGTTATTCGGTGTTCTCGGGCGTGCAGGATGCGCTGACGCAATGGTGGTACGGCCACAATGCCGTCGGCTTCTTCCTCACCGCCGGCTTCCTCGGCATGATGTATTACTTCATCCCCAAGCAGGCCAATCGCCCCGTCTATTCCTACCGGCTGTCGATCATCCACTTCTGGGCGCTGATCTTCATGTATATCTGGGCCGGCCCGCATCACCTGCATTATACCGCTCTGCCCGACTGGGCGCAGACGCTCGGCATGGTGTTCTCGATCATGCTGTGGATGCCTTCCTGGGGCGGCATGATCAATGGCTTGATGACGCTCTCCGGCGTATGGGACAAGGTCCGCACCGACCCGATCATTCGCCTGATGGTGATGGCGCTCGCCTTCTACGGCATGTCGACCTTCGAAGGCCCGATGATGTCGGTGAAGACCGTCAACTCGCTCAGCCACTATACGGAATGGACCATCGGCCACGTGCATTCCGGCGCGCTGGGCTGGGTCGGCATGATCACCTTCGGCGCCATCTACTACCTGACGCCAAAGCTCTGGAACCGTGAGCGCCTCTACAGTCTCCGTCTGGTCAACTGGCACTTCTGGCTGGCAACGATCGGCATAGTCATCTACGCCGCCGCCCTTTGGGTTGCCGGCATCCAGCAGGGCCTGATGTGGCGCGAATATGATAGCCAAGGCTTCCTCGTCTACTCCTTCGCCGAAGTCGTCCGCGCCATGTTCCCCTATTACCTGCTGCGTGTCTTCGCAGGCCTCCTCTACCTCGGGGGCGGGCTCGTCATGGCCTACAATGTCTACATGACCATCAAGGGCTACGAACGCCAGGAGGCGCCGATGCCCGGCGCCCGTCCTGTCGCCGTACCGGCCGAATAAGGGAGCCGACAATGGCCAGTATCCTCGAAAAACATGCAATCCTCGAAAAGAATGCCACGCTGTTGTTGGTCGGCTCGCTGCTCGTCGTCACCATTGGCGGCATCGTCGAGATCGCGCCTCTCTTCTACCTGCAGAACACGATCGAGAAGGTCGACGGCATGCGGCCCTACACGCCGCTCGAACTGGCGGGCCGCGACATCTATATCCGCGAAGGCTGCTACCTCTGCCACAGCCAGATGATCCGGCCTTTCCGCGACGAAGTGGAGCGCTACGGCCATTACTCGCTGGCCGCAGAATCGATGTACGATCATCCGTTCCAATGGGGTTCGAAGCGTACCGGACCGGATCTGGCGCGCGTCGGCGGTCGCTATTCCAACGAATGGCATGTCCAGCATCTGACCGATCCGCGCTCCGTGGTGCCGGAATCAATCATGCCGAGCTATGCCTTCCTCAGGGACACGCCGCTCGATCTCTCATCCTTCGACGTCAAGGGCAACCTGGTCGCCAACAAGGATGTCGGCGTGCCCTACAGCAAGGACATGCTCGACAATGCCGATGCCGATTTCAAGGCCCAGGCCGATCCGAATGCCGATACGGCAGCGCTTTTGAAGCGCTACCCGAAAGCCAAGGTCGGCGACTTCGACGGTGATCCGACCCGCGTGACGGAGATGGACGCACTCATCGCCTATCTTCAGATGCTCGGCACACTGGTCGACTTCTCCACCTATAACGACGCATCCGGTTACCGCTGAGGAGATCGCCATGAACACTTATGAAGCCATGCGCCATTTCGCCGACAGCTGGGCCATGCTGCTCATGCTGACCTTCTTCGTGGCCGCGATCGCCTTCGTTTTCCGGCCCGGCGCCAAGCGGCACGCCGACGAGGCCGCACAGATCCCCCTCAAGGAGGACTAGGAAATGGCAGACAAACATATCGACGAGATTTCGGGCGTCGAGACCACCGGCCATGAATGGGACGGTATCCGCGAGCTCAATAATCCGATGCCGCGCTGGTGGGTCTATACCTTCTATGCGACCATCGTCTGGGCGATCGGCTATACCATCTTCTATCCGGCCTGGCCGCTCGTGCATGAGGCGACCAAGGGCGTGCTTGGCTACACTAACCGCCAGGAGCTGACCCAGGAACTGACCGTGGCGAAGGCCGCGCAGAAGGCAACGCTCGACAAGATCGCCGCCATGTCGGTCAAGGACATCGCTATGGATCCGCAGCTCTCGCAATTTGCCATGAATGGCGGTGCGGCCGCTTTCAAGATCAACTGCACGCCCTGCCATGGCACCGGCGCCGAGGGTGGCCCCGGCTTCCCCAATCTCAACGACAATGACTGGCTCTGGGGCGGCTCGGTCGACGCCATCTATTCGACCATCTCGCATGGCATCCGATCGGACGATCCGGACACCCGCTTCTCCGAAATGCCGTCCTTTACCGATGTCATTCAACCCGACCAGATCCAACAGGTCGCGGCCTATGTCGTCAGCCTGACAGGCAAGCCGCATGACCCATCGCTGGTCGAGCCCGGCAAGAAAATCTTCGCCGACAATTGCGCCGCCTGCCACGGCGACGACGCCAAGGGCAAGCGCGAGGTCGGCGCGCCCAACCTCGCCGACGCCATCTGGCTGAAGGGCAAGGGCGAGGATGCGATCATCCGACAGATGACAAGTCCCAAGCATGGCATGATGCCGGCCTGGACGGCACGATTGGGAGACGTGACCGTCAAACAACTGGCCGTCTATGTCCATGCTCTCGGTGGCGGCGAATAGTCCAATCGCTGCTGCCGACAGCCCCCGGAAGACCGATTCCGGGGGCCTCTTTTAAACTTGCGTCATGCGGTATGGCTCGCCTCCATCAAGGCCTTGAGTGTCTGCAGGTCCTTGAGGACAAGGGCCGCATCGGCGGCAAAGGCGGCATCGTCCATGCCAGGCTGGCGCAGCAGCGTGAACATCACCTCCGCGCCCTCGCCATTCGGCACGACGCGCAAGGCATTATCAATTTTTGTCCCGTCCTCCAGGGTGACGACATGATCGATGACGCCGAAGGGATTTTCCGGCGCGAACCGCACCCTGATCCTGCCGATCGGTCCGCCATCGGCCATCCATTCGTCGCCGTCCCGGGTGAGACCGTCGGCAAGGCCCGATGCCCAACGCGATATGTTTTCCGGTTTCCCGGCAAAGGCATAGACGTCTCGCCAGTGTCTCCCGATCGACAGATGAACGACATGTGCGGGCATCGTTTTCATGATGAGGCTCCCTGTTGAAAATGTTGACCGCTGTCCGGTAACTGCTTCAGTCGCGGCACCGTAGATGCTTTTGAGTTGACCAAGATCAAGTGGCCGCATGTGGCGACCGGCTACACTCTACCTCGATGTCGAGGTCGGGAATGTCAGCAATCATGTCGGTCAGCGAAACAAACGCAAATGACGAGAGCATCGAGAGGCTCGAAGCGGCCCCCGTCAATGCCGCGCGTCTGCGCCAGCCTCTCTATACCGCACGCAAGAAAATCTTTCCCAAACGTGCCGAGGGCGATTTTCGCCGCTTCAAATGGATCGTGATGGCGATCACGCTTGGCATCTACTACCTCGCGCCTTGGATCCGCTGGGATCGCGGACCCTATGCGCCTGACCAGGCGATCCTACTGGATCTGGCCGACCGCCGCTTCTATTTCTTCTTCATCGAGATCTGGCCGCAGGAATTCTATTTCGTCGCCGGCCTCCTGGTGATGGCCGGCCTGGGCCTCTTCCTGGTTACCACGGCCGTTGGCCGTGCCTGGTGCGGTTATACCTGTCCGCAGACCGTCTGGGTCGACCTCTTCCTCGTCGTCGAGCGGGCTGTCGAAGGCGATCGCAATGCCCGCATCAAGCTCGATGCGGCGCCCTGGACCGTCGACAAGGTCTGGAAGCGCACGCTCAAGCATGCGGCCTGGATCGTCATCGGCATGCTGACCGGAGGCGCCTGGGTGTTCTATTTCGCCAATGCGCCGGAACTCGCCCACGATCTCCTGACCTTCCAGGCTCCGTCGGTTGCCTATTTCACCATCGCCACCCTGACGGCCACGACCTATATCTTCGGCGGCCTGATGCGCGAGCAGGTTTGCACCTATATGTGCCCCTGGCCGCGTATCCAGGCGGCGATGCTGGACGAGAATTCGCTGGTCGTCACCTACAACGACTGGCGCGGCGAACCCCGCTCTCGCGGCACCAAGAAAGCCGCGGCCGCCCACCAGGCCGTCGGCGATTGCGTCGACTGCAATGCCTGCGTCGCCGTCTGTCCCATGGGCATCGATATCCGCGA